>JAURNA010000231.1 GCA_030830385.1 Crocinitomicaceae bacterium
CATAGTACAGCACTTCGTCTGAGTCGATGTTGCTGTGATTGTAAGGTGCCGGAATGGCTTCCGGATGGTAGTCGTACAAGCGTGGAACAAATGAGCAAATAACGAAGGCCGGGGTTTCAAACGTTTGATGCACGGGCGGGGGCTGGTGCACACGTCCCGTTAAAGGTTCGAAATCGTGGATGGAAAATGCATAGGGATAATTGTATCCATCCCATCCCGCCACATCGAAAGGATGCGTTGCGTACGTATACGTGTACAGAATTCCTTGTTTCTTGATTTTTACCGCGAATTCTCCCGTTTCGTCGTAGGTCTCCAACTCCGAAGGTGGACGGATGTCTCGCTCGCAAAAGGGCGAATGTTCCAACAATTGTCCAAACCAATTGCGGTAACGCTTTGGTGTGTAAATCGGGTGAAACGACTCAACGATGAATAATCGATTGTTCTCCGTTTCAAAATCGATCTGAAAAATCATTCCTCGCGGAACAACGAGATAATCTCCGTATGAAAATTCAATATTCCCCAATTGGGTGCGTAGTTTTCCCGAACCCTCATGGATGAAAATCACCTCGTCTGCATCAGCATTTTTATAGAAATAATCGCGCAAAGACGTTTGGGGTGATGCCAAAACAATGTGGCAATCGTTGTTCACAAGAACCGGCACGCGACTTTTCAGGAAATCGTTTGCAGGTTTCACATTAAATCCCTGCAAACTGCGCATTTGCATTTGTTTTTCCATCGCAATTTCAGGGCTAAGGTCGACGGATTCACCCACTTCTTTAACAACCGTGGGTGGGTGGAGGTGGTAAAGCAAAGACGACATTCCGTCAAATCCTATAGTTCCAAACAGTTGTTCGTGATGCAAATCTCCATTCTCCTTGCGGAAAACCGTGTGCCGCTTGTGCGGTATCGATCCGAGTTTATGATAAAAGGGCATAGTTCTCAATTAGTGAAACACTCTGTTTACAGTCCGGTGAAAAATCATTCATTCCGGATTGCGTTTTCGGAGATACAAGAGCAATAAATTAAGATCAAACCACATAACGTGCTGTATTTATACAAATATAAGGAAACCATCGTTGCCCCGGAATACTTCAAACGAGCGATTTTCAATTGAGAAAAAAAACTACTTTGCAATTGGAATTCCGTAAAATAATCGGTCTATTTGTCAGGAAATCATGCTGAGATGAAACGTGTACTTGTAATTGGTGCTTGCGGCCAGATTGGGACAGAACTGGTGTTAGAATTACGAAGGAGAAATGGAAACAACTCTGTAGTTGCGGCCGATGTAAAAGACCACTGTCCGGAAGCACTGAGCAACGGTCCTTATCGATGCATGGATGTCTTGGATCGTGAAGCAGTTCGGGCATTTATCCAAAACGATTCATTCGATGAGGTGTACCTGCTTGCAGCACTGCTCTCTGCAACGGCAGAGAAAAACCCGGATTTGGCCTGGAGACTGAACATGGAAGGGCTGTTTACCATTTTGAATCTGGCAAAAGAAGGGCATATCGGAAAGATTTTCTGGCCGAGTTCGATTGCCGTCTTCGGCCCGTCGACGCCCAAAACGAATACACCGCAGCAAACCATCATGGAACCCACTACGGTATATGGAATCTCCAAGCAAGCAGGAGAGCGCTGGTGTGAGTATTATTTTCAAAAGTATGGTGTCGATGTGCGAAGCATTCGTTATCCAGGACTAATTTCATACACGAGTCTGCCGGGAGGAGGTACCACCGATTACGCCGTTGACATATTCTATCATGCGAAGCGCGAAAATCGATATACTTGTTTCCTTAAAGCGGATACACGACTTCCGATGATGTATATGTCGGATGCAATCAGAGCCACGCTCGAACTTATGAGTGCTCCGTCTGATTCAATATCAGTCCGTTCTTCCTACAATCTCTCCGGTTGCGATTTCACCCCTGCCGAACTCGTCGCAGCGATACAAAAAAATCAACCCGATTTTGAGGCAACATATGCCCCGGATTTTCGTCAATCTATTGCAGACACCTGGCCCGGATCCATAGATGATAGTGTCGCCAGAAGTGATTGGGGGTGGCAAGAAGCCTACGGAGTTGAAAAAATGGTGAAGGTCATGTTGGAAAATATAAATGTTCAATTATTGACATAAATAAATACAGATACCTGACATAATTATCACTTTTTTCATGCATCGAAATTTATCGAGAAAAAATCAACATTTAGCGAAAAAATGGCCTCAACTATGGTTGTTGTTGAACGAACTTTGTATATTCGTTTTGCGAATTAGATCGAACGTTTCAACTACATCTCTCCAAAAGAAACAAATACGAAACTACTTTGTAATGACAGTAAAGGACTTCTGTATTTTAGTGTTTACCGGGTTGTTCGCAGCAAACGTTTGGGCGCTGGGTCTTAGTGATCAGGGAGGTGATATAAACAAACGCGACGAACAGCACCGAAAACAAGGTAAATGGATCACATTCGGCAAGGACAGACCTTCTGAAGGATTTCCTCCGGAAGGAAAAATCGAAGAAGGCCATTACAAAGACGACCGAAAAGAAGGTGTCTGGATCAAGTATTGGAACGATGGATTTACCAAAAAACTTTCCGGAGAATACCGCAACAACCGCCCAAGCGGTCGCTATACCAAGTATTATTCAAACGGACAGGTTCGGGAAACCGGAATTTTTGATCGCAACAATTACTACGATTCTCTGAAACGTTTCCACGAAAATGGCGTTCTGGAATACGAAGGATTTTACAACGATTCCGGCAATGAGCACGGTACCATCAAATTCTATTACCCAAATGGTCAGGAAGAGTTTGTCTACACCAAAGACAACGGTAAGTTGCAAGGTAAAGCCACACGCTATCATGAAAATGGTGATGTCAAAGAAGTTATTTATTACGACGAAAGTGGAAACGTGACAGAATCTGAGAGTTTTGAAATGACGAATCCGCCCTCAATAACAGAGGATCCGGGGCAGTCACGTGAAACAGCTCCGCGCGTTGATTCACCCCGTACCAAAGGAGTCCCGTTCCGTCCAAATGGTTACAATAAGGTGTACGACGACGGCGATGAAATTTGGCAGGATGGTGACTTCCGCAACGGTCGACTTTGGGAAGGAAAAGTCTACGAGTACGACCAAGACGGAATTCTACTTCGTGTAAAAGTCTTTAGGAAAGGACTTTATCACTCGGATGGACAGCTCTAGAACGAGAATATGAAAAGGCAGGAGGCACCTCATTTGAGGAGCCTTCTTTATACCATCGGGTTGGAGTTGCGTATATTTACAAGCGTAAAATGAATCGATGACCAAACGGAACAACCCAATAACACTTCCGGACTTCTCCAAATCTACCCGTGTCGACAAAGTGGGGGTTGAAGAACGTGTTTCAAGGTTTCAGAAACGCAGCATCAAGGGAGAGGCGAAATTGCAGGGCCTGAAAATGGCATTGAACATGATCGATTTGACCACGTTGGAAGGAAAAGATTCTCCCGGAAAGGTGCGTCAAATGTGTTTCAAAGCACAGCACCTGCACGATGTTCATCCGGGATTACCCACTGTAGCAGCTGTTTGTGTTTACCCTTCCATGGTAGGAATCGCAAAGAAAGAAGTGGCCGGAAGTGGAGTGAAAGTTGCTTCGGTTTCTGCGGCTTTTCCTGCCGGGCAGGCCCCAATCGACGTGAAAATTCGTGATACACGCTTTGCGGTGGATGAAGGAGCGGATGAGATCGATATGGTCATTTCCCGTGGAAAGTACCTCGCCGGAGAGTACAATTTTGTATTTGACGAAATCGCAACAATTAAGGAAGCCAGCGGGAATGCACGTTTAAAAGTAATTTTGGAAACCGGTGAGTTGGTAACCCTTGATGACGTTCGTCGCGCAAGCGACATCGCTATGTATGCGGGTGCTGATTTTATCAAAACGTCTACCGGAAAAATTCAACCGGCTGCTACCATGCAAGTGACCTATACAATGTTGCAGGCCATTCGCGACTTTCGCCTTGAAACTGGGATTAAGGTGGGAATGAAGCCGGCTGGTGGGATTAGCAGTGCTAAACTCGCGTTGCACAACCTCGTTATGGTCAAAGAAGTACTCGGTAACGAGTGGCTCACCAATGACGGGTTCCGTTTCGGAGCAAGTAGCCTGGCGAACGACCTGCTCATGCAAATCATGAAGGTGGAAACCGGCATTTATCAATCATCAGATTATTTCGCAATCGACTAATACTATGGCGAAGAAAAAAAATACATCGGAGTTTCCGAAGTGGAACTATGCGCCGGCTCCGGAGAGCACATCTCATATCCAATTGAAGGATAGGTACGATTTGTACATCGGTGGAAAATGGGTGAAGCCGCTATCGAAGAAGTACTTCAAAACCATCAATCCGGCGAATGAAAAAACGCTGGCGCAAGTGGCGTATGCCAACGAGAAGGATGTAGACAAGGCGGTAAAAGCTGCCCGCAAAGCATACGATGAAGTGTGGTCAAAAATGGAACCGTCCGAGCGTGCAAAGTACATGTATCGAATCGCACGTTTAATGCAGGAACGCGCGCGTGAGTTTGCTGTGATCGAATCCCTGGATGCCGGTAAAGTAATCCGCGAATCGCGTGATGTGGACGTTCCGTTGGCATGCAATCATTTTTTCTACTATGCGGGTTGGGCGGATAAGTTGGAATATGCTTTCCCGAATCGAAAGGTGTCGCCAATTGGAGTTGCCGGACAGATTATTCCGTGGAATTTCCCACTCTTAATGGCAGCCTGGAAAATAGCACCTGCACTGGCCGCGGGAAACACGGTTGTTCTGAAACCTGCGGAAACAACACCGCTCACTGCATTGAAGCTGGCCGAGGTCATTCACGATGCCGGACTCCCCGATGGTGTGGTAAACATCGTCACGGGATATGGAGATACAGGAGCAGCAATCGTAAATCACCCGGACGTTGACAAAATTGCATTTACGGGGTCTACTAACGTGGGTAAGATCATTCAAAAGGCGATCGCGGGAACCGGAAAGAAAGCAACACTTGAACTGGGAGGCAAGTCTGCGAATATCATCATGGACGATGCGCCGCTCGACGAGGCAGTTGAGGGTATTGTAAATGGAATTTTCTTCAACCAGGGCCACGTTTGTTGCGCAGGATCTCGTCTGTTTGTCCAGGAGGGAGTAGCCGATAAGGTGATTGAAAAACTAAAGCATCGAATGGATTCACTCATCGTGGGTGATCCTCTTGATAAGAATACCGATATCGGGGCGATTAACTCCAGGGAGCAACTTGGGATGATCCACAAATACATTGAGATCGGCCGGAAAGAAGGAGCAACGATGTATCAGAGCAATTGTGAGTTGCCTTCTTCAGGATATTACTGCGCTCCAACATTGTTTACGAATGTTGCGCAATCGAGCATTATCGTGCAGGAAGAAATTTTCGGCCCTGTGCTCACCATTCAAACATTCAGAACAACGGATGAAGTGATTCAAAAAGCCAATAATACACCGTATGGATTAGCCGCCGGAGTCTGGACAGACAAAGGTTCGCGTATTTTCAACGTAACGACGAAATTACGAGCCGGAGTGGTTTGGGCCAATACCTATAATCAGTTCGATCCGGCGTCACCTTTCGGAGGATACAAGGAAAGCGGTTTTGGACGTGAAGGAGGATTGCACGGATTGTCGGCTTACGTAAAACAGAATGAATATGGAACGGTTAGAAGTGTTGAAAACGTATAAGATATACATCGGTGGAAAGTTTCCGCGAACGGAATCCGGAAGGTATTATCAACCGATGAATGGAAATGGTAATGCGCTGGGGAACATTTGTTTGTCTTCGCGCAAAGACGTCAGAAACGCAGTAGTTGCGGCGCGTAAAGCATTTGGAGACTGGTCGGGAAGAGCGGCGTTCAATCGTGGACAAATTCTCTACCGAATCGCAGAGATGCTCGAAGCACGCCGAGGGCAGTTCATGGATGAGTTGCAGCAGCAAGGTTCAACCAGGGCGAAAGCAGAGAAAGAGGTAAATGCGGCAATCGATCGGTTGATATACTACGCAGGTTGGTGCGATAAGTACGTTCAGGTATTGGGAAGCGTAAATCCCGTGGCTTCTTCTCATTTTAACTTTTCGGTGCACGAGCCAATGGGAGTGGTTGGAATTTTTGCGGACGCGGATACCTCATTGATCGGATTTGTATCGATGATGGCTCCGGTAATCGCCGGCGGAAATACGTGTGTGGCGGTTGCTTCGGAGAATCTTCCACTGTGCGCAGTGACGTTCTCTGAAGTGTTGAATTCTTCGGACGTTCCGGGCGGAGTGGTAAACATTCTTACCGGAAAGCAATCGGAATTGGTGAAACCACTGACGACCCACATGGATGTGAATGCTGTTGCATATTCCGGATCGAAAGAGGTGTTTACCGAAATCCAACAGGACAGTGTACTCAATTTAAAACGCGTAATGCATTTTGAGCAGGACTGGAGTCAAAGCAATGCGCAGAATTTGTATCTAATTGAGCATTTTCAGGAGGTGAAAACAACTTGGCACCCGATTGAAGACATCGGAGGTGCAACTTCCACCTATTAGAGCCCAAGCCTGAAGGCTTAAAAGTCCCTGCCGCTGAGGTGTACTCGAAATGCCGGGGCTTTGGGTATTTTAATTTCGTTTATTGCAGGGTAAAGCTGATTGGAAGTCGACAACGAGTCGGTACCTTTTTACCAGCTTGCTCTCCGGCATTCCATTTCGGCATGCGTCGCACAACGCGCTTTGCTTCATCGTTAAGATCATCGCTTACACCACGCTCCACTTTTACCTGGCTGATGGATCCATCTGAACCTACCACAAAAGATACAAATACACGGCCCTGATCTCCCATTTCAATGGCTGTTTGCGGGTATTCAATATTGTCGTTAATCCACTTCTGCATCGCTGCAGCTCCGCCCGGAAAACTTGCTTCTACGTCCGGAAACTCAACAATTTCCGGTTTTACTACCGGCTTGTTTTGATCTCCCGGAGGCGCGGGTGGCGGTCCTGTTGGAGGGGCAGGTGGTGGTGGAACATCTTTGTTTTCTTCCTTAACAATTTCTTCGGCCGGGGGAGGCGGAACGTCTACCTCCGGTGGTGGAGTATTCTCCGGTTCAGGCTGATCTTCCACTTGCTCTTCCTGATACTGAATAGCAGAAGCCGCCTGGTCCTTTTGGTTGCCGTCATTCACCAACTCTTTCACTGTATAGTTGAATGAGGCCAACACAAGGCTCCCCACAAACAAACCACCGATCAAAATCAGCGGAATTCGCATTTGCTCAATATTTGCCTCTTTCGATTTCTTTAATTCCATAACGTCGAAATTAGGTTGTAAATATATGAATTTAATATAACAAATTTCGTACCAAAAACTCAGTAGCAGCGACGGAAAAATAAATGAAATACACCCATCCCTATCCCGATTCCTACTGCATCAAACAGAAGGTTCCAAAGAACGACTTCCCATCCCATTCCTCTTGCTAGAACGCCTATGCTTTCCAGAATAATGGCTGCTCCCAGTGTGCTGAAACCCACAATTTGAAAGGCATTTCTTCGGATACTTTCCCAAACCAATTGCTTTTTACAGAACGTTAAGAGGAGAAAAGTGAGCACTCCAAATAAAAACGAATGAAGGAAGGACCGCGTAGGAATGCAGCCAAAATAAACAAGACCTTCCCGTTCTGTTTTGTTAAATAGCACCAGAGTCATGAATCCGATCCAAATGACTCCCGGAATAAGAAGTCGAATCCGAACCACGTTATCCTACCAACTCTTTGTAAGCTGCTGAATCCAAAAGTGCATCTAACTCAGACGGATCAGACATTTTAATTTCGATCATCCACCCGTCTCCGTATGGATCACTGTTCACCATTTCAGGACCATCTCCTAAGGCTTTGTTAAAAGCAGTAATCTCTCCGGAAACCGGCATAAACAAGTCAGAGACGGTTTTTACGGCCTCAACGGAACCAAAAACCTCTTCTTGATCAAGTGTTTCTCCTTCCGTTTCGATTTCCACATAAACGATGTCTCCCAATTCACTTTGGGCAAAATCTGTTACACCCACCATTGCAGTGTCGCCGTTAACGAGAACCCACTCGTGATCCTTGGTGTATTTCAAATTATCCGGAATGTTCATCTTTTGTTGATTTTGTACCGCGCAAATGTAGAATTTTTTGATTCGGAGCGCATAGGCGCGAACAATTTAATTGTGAACAATTTCCAGCAGGTTTTTTAACTAATTTTGATTCCCTATGATAAATCAGGATCATTTAAAGGACGTCTGCAGGCGAATCGACAAGATTGCGGAGTATTTGAAAATCGATGAAAAACGGTTGCGAATCAAAGAAGAGGAACTCAAAACACAAGATCCTGAATTTTGGAACGATCCAAAGGCGGCAGAAATTCAAATGAAGCAAATTCGCGGACTGAAATTCTGGCTCGAATCCTATGATGAACTGGTTTCTCTCCACGGCGATACTGAAGTGCTGTTCGAGTTTTCGAAAGTAGGCGAGGCTGAGGAGGAAGAGGTTCAGCAGCACTACGATACCCTGTGCGAGAAAGTAGAGGAACTGGAACTGAAGAACATGCTTTCCGGAGAAGAAGACGCCTTGTGTGCAGTACTTCAAATTACGGCAGGTGCAGGAGGTACGGAGAGTTGTGACTGGGCGTCGATGCTCATGCGGATGTATACGATGTGGGCGCAGAAAAATGGATACAAGGTTAAACAACTGAACCTTCAGGAAGGTGATGTTGCAGGGATTAAAACGGTAACGCTCGAATTGGATGGCGATTTTGCTTTCGGATACCTCAAAGGCGAAAACGGAGTGCATCGTCTGGTGCGGATTTCACCATTTGATTCAAACGCCAAACGGCACACGTCTTTTGCGTCAGTGTATGTGTATCCCTTAGTCGATGATTCGATCGAAATCAATGTGAATCCGGCTGATATTACCTGGGAAACCTTCAGGGCAGGAGGAAAAGGAGGCCAGAACGTAAACAAGGTTGAAACCGCAGTGAGGCTCCGTCATGAACCGTCAGGGATCATCATTGAAAATTCTGAATCGCGTTCCCAGCTGGCGAACAAGGAAAAGGCGATGCAATTGCTTCGTTCGCAATTGTACGAACTCGAATACCGTGCGCGCATGGAAAAACGTGCAGAAATCGAAGCTGACAAGAAAAAAATTGAATGGGGATCGCAGATTCGAAATTACGTAATGCAACCCTATAAACTCGTAAAAGATGTTCGTACGGGCCACGAAACGAGCAATGTAGACGCTGTTATGAACGGTGAGATCAATACGTTTTTAAAGTCGTTTCTGATGACGTTCGGAAATTAATTTTTTGTTTGATTCGACGAAAACGAATCCAAATAAGTTCCCTCATTTTATTACGACAGAACGTATGGATTTGGTTATATTTGTCGAATCTATTATTAGAGACGTACTTTTTTACAATGGAACTAGATCTCCTTTTTTTGCGTGATGACTCGCGATTCTCATCAACTATTAGAGAATGGGCAGAAGCGGTGGGCATCATGGCCGAGAACTATTACTATCGTCCGTCGGACGATCAGGAACCCGATGGTCTTCTGTTAATCAATGAGAATCAGGATATTCGTAAAGATTTGGACGAGATCCATTCTTTTTTCGATCGCAAACACATTCCGACTCAAAAAATTGACATCAACGGTACTTTGCAGGTAGCCATCAACAATTTTAAAATGTGGAAAGCGTCGAATAAATGCCGTAAGATTTTGGTACTTGGTTCCGACGAGTTGGTGGACAACGATAATCTCAATCGTTTTCTGGGGAGCATCTAACCGCGCTTAGCGCATCGGCCTCGTATTCTCAGGATCGTTGTCGAATTCCTCACGTGCGAATCTCCACAACTCCAATCGGTTTCTTTTCGGATTTTTGATGTGAAGAAATTTGCCGTGGCTATATTCTTCTATTGCGATCAGGCGGTAACTAGCCTGAATTGGGCGAACAGAAGAGTCTATGACAACGATTGCGTGGATGGTTCTGCATTCAATACGCGCAATGCGTTTGGGAACAACGAGTTCAAGTTGCCGGGCAATAGCGAATCACAGTGTACACGAATGAAATTTCCGAAGGAACCAACGATGTAACAAACCGGCGTAGTCAAATGGATCGATACAATCCAATCGTTATCGGTAATGGGCAGGGAGGTTCTGTATACGGTGAAATACGCCAAAAATG
>JAURNA010000232.1 GCA_030830385.1 Crocinitomicaceae bacterium
GAAGATTATGCATCCATGCGTTCGAGATATGCACTTCAGGAAAAGGAGTTAAAGCAGAAAATAGCTTCCATGAATGTAGAAAATTCTCAAATGAAGAGGTTTGCTGATTCGTGCTTGAACTTTCTATCCAATCTCCGGGAATCCTTTGTGAAAGCGGATGTTCGATTGAAACAGAAAATGTTGGGTTCGATATTTATGGAAAATCTGGTTTTTGACGGGGAAAATTGTCGAACCCCAAAACTAAATCCGGTGATTGCGCTATTCTCCAATTATAATGCAGACTTCGCAAAAAAAGAAAAGGGACTGAATGATCCATTTTTCATTCAGTCCCCTTCTGCGGAGAGAGAGGGATTCGAACCCTCGGTACCCGGTTAAGGTACACACGCTTTCCAGGCGTGCCATTTCAGCCACTCATGCACCTCTCCGTGACTGTTCCACGCGAATTGCGAGGGAGCAAAGTTATCAAAAAATTCAGGATCAATCCGTCAACTCACCACGTAAATTCTCACGCATCAGAGACCGCACTGCATCGATGGAATAATTTCCCAGCAAATGCATCATTTTGGTCACCGCAGCTTCGGTGGTCATATCAGCGCCACTGATGATTCCCGCTTGTGCAAAAAATTCACTGGTTGCATACTTCCCCTGTTGTACTTTTCCGGAGGCGCACTGGGTAATGTTGAGAATGAGACCACCTTCAGCCGTGAAGTTGGTACACAATTCCTGAAAATATTCGTCGGTTGGAGCATTGCCCGATCCGAATGTTTCCATGACGATTCCATCGACGTGTTCCCGATCAAAGGCTGACGAAAGGATCTGCATGTTCATTCCCGGGAACAACTTAATGAGTGCGATACGGTTGCTGACACCCCGATGAATGGTTAAATTCCCCGCAACTTCCTCTGAATGCCTGTGACTCTTGTAGTCAATATCAACTCCGGCAACAGCCAACGGCGCCAAATTGGGTGAGCGGAACGCTTTAAACAGATTGGCGGAATCCTTCGTGCTTCGGTTTCCTCTGTACAGGTAATATTCGAAGTAAATGGCTACTTCCTGAATGCGTGGTTTTCCAGACGCGTCTTTATCACAGGCAATCTGCAAGGCTGTGATGATGTTCTCCTTGCCATCGGTTCGAATCGTCCCAATGGGCAATTGCGATCCCGTTAAGAGGACTGGCTTGCTCAAACCTTCAAGCATAAAACTCAGTGCTGAGGCAGTGTACGACATCGTGTCGGAGCCGTGCAAAATCACGAAACCATCGTATTGATCGTAATTCGATTCGATTACATCGGCTATTTGAATCCAGTGTTCAGAGTTGATTTCCGATGAATCGACCGGTTTGGCAAAACAATGCGTGTCGATCTCAATATTCAGCCGTTTGAGTTCCGGAACATGTTTATCGATTACATCAAAATCGACGCTTGTTAACGATCCCGTTTCGACATCGGTAATCATTCCGATTGTTCCACCCGTATATATGATCAATACCTTCGGCACCCTAGCTCCATTTAAACAATTCCTTTGCGTTCTTTGTTGTTACATCCTCAACGGTTTGCAGTGAACAATTGTACACCTCCGTCAGTTTTTCGGCAATGTGAAGCAAATACGAACTCTCATTTCTCTTGCCTCGAAAAGGAACCGGCGACAAATACGGTGAATCCGTTTCCAGAATCAAGGATTCCATCGGGAACTCACTCAACACTTCATTCAATGCTGCTTTTTTGTAGGTTATGACCCCTCCTATTCCCAATTTAAACCCACCGTAATCCAGTGCTTTTCGTCCCTGATCGGCGGTCCCGGTAAAGCAGTGAAATACACCGGTTAAACGATCGTCGTTTTCCTCGTCCAGAATCGCAAATATCTCATCAAACGCCTCGCGCGCGTGAATGGCGATGGGTAGCCCCAACTCTTTGGCCCACTGCACTTGCTTTCGAAATACAATTCGTTGTTGTTCCACGTAGGTTTTGTCCCAATACAAATCCATACCGATCTCCCCGACGGCCACGTAGTTGCCTTCGAAGAGTTGTGTTCGAACGATTTCCAGGTTCTTTTCCCAATGCTCATCGACGGATCCGGGGTGCAATCCCATCATAGGGAAACAGTGGTTTGGAAACATCTTGACCAATTCGTGCATGGATTCGATGCTATCTACATCAATATTTGGCAGGAGCATAATCTCAACACCGGCATCAATGGCACGTTGTACCACTTCCTTTCGGTCATCGTCAAACTGCATTGTAAAGAGATGGGTGTGTGTATCGACGAACATGCCTAGTAGAGTGATATGCTCAATCCCATCTGAAGCAGGTGCAATCTGGAACTTTGCTGATGGGTGAATATTCGATTGAAAGAATAGCTTCCGTACAGGGCCCAATTTCTCAGTCCAATGCGGACATGAGAGGAATAAATCAACGTGGAATAATCCGGGAAGCCAATGTTCTTATTGACCGATCTTCCGTTTGACGTTTCCGTGACATAACGAGAAAAGAGATTCGCCTGATAACCTACTCTTCCTCCGATGTGAAACTTGAAGTGGCGCCAGCTTTCCTTTCGAAAGCGAAGTTCGACAGGCACGCTGAAGGCATTTCCACCGAGTGATCCACTTGTAAAGGTGGACGTGTTCGCGGCTTTCCAGGTTGTTGAACCCGTAGAGTCGTTGATGGCAAGGATTCCGTTGTGACGAATGAATGTGAGGTGATGTGCAACGCCAATTCCCAACGCTACCGTATTGCCTTTTGTGAGTGGAATGTCAAACATCAAGTTCGTGTTGAGTCCCATGGACGCCCAGTGGTTGTTGAATGGACCTTCCTCTCCGACCCAATCGTTGTAGGTAACGTCAAAAATAAGGCGATCGTACTTTCGAGGTTTTTCTACCAATGCGGGACGCAATCCGGTGAAGTACCACATGGCCCCGGGGCGAAAACGCGATTGAATCGGTCCTTTACTGTCGTATTGCGCATGGGCTGAAACGACTACCAGCAGCGCAATGAGTACTCCCGTAAGTCCTCTCATTTTCGTATTCTTTGTTCCCAGTTCCATGCGTCGCGAATGGCATCTTCAATCGTTCGTTTGGCTTGCCATTTTAACAGCTCCGAAGCCTTGTTTACATCTGCATAAATCTCGGGGACATCTCCTATTCTTCGAGGTCCGAACTTCCAATTCAACTTTGTATCGAACTGCTTTTCGAATGTGTGAATAATTTCCAGGACACTTGTGCCTCTTCCCGTTCCGAGATTAACAACCTCGCAGGTCGATTCATGTTGTGATAACAACCAGTTTAGACCCGATACGTGGGCTTCTGCCACATCGCAAACGTGAATAAAGTCTCGGACACATGTTCCGTCGTTCGTATGGTAATCGTTTCCGAATACGGTCAGTTCTTTGCGCACTCCTGCTCCGGTTTGGGTGACAACCGGGAACAAATTGCCCGGGGTTCCGATCGGCAATTCACCAATATTTCCCGAAGGATGTGCTCCCACCGGATTGAAATAGCGAAGTAGGAGCATTTTCGGTCCGCTTCCGGTTTTTGCCAGATCCTGAAGCATGAGTTCTCCAATGTGCTTCGTACGGCCGTAGGGTGAACTTTGCTCACCAACCGGCGTCTGTTCATCTACCACGGGAGTATCTTCCGGTTCTCCATAGACCGTACACGATGATGAAAAGACAAAGCTTGGAACATTGTACTCAACGGTTAGCTCCAGAACGTTCATCAAACCCACCAGGTTGTTGCGGTAGTACTTGAGGGGTTCATTCACGGATTCGTCCACCGCTTTGAATGCCGCAAAATGAATCACCCCTGAAAAGTCATAGGTTTCAAAGACGTTTTGAAGCGCAATTCGGTCACAAACATCGATGGTATGAATCTCGAACTGATCACCGATCATCTTCTCCAATCCGTCCAATACGCGACGGTCAGAATTCCTGAGGTCGTCTACAATTACCGGTGTAAAACCGTTATCTACCAACTCAACCACAGTGTGTGAACCAATATATCCGGCTCCTCCTGTAACCAATACGTACTTTTTCATTGTTATAAAGGTACGAAATTTGCACTACTTTTAGTGTATGGATGAACGTCGGAAAATTGATCTGAAGCAGCACACTTCTCCGAAGGTTTCGAAAGGATATCTGTTGCGTATTCTGATCTATGTGGTTGTGATGGGTTGTATTCTGGCGGCGATGTACTACCTGTATCAGCAACCCGGGGCCGTAAGAGACGGTGATTCCATCGAAGAAATCAACGGAGTAACAATCGAAGCGGAATCAAATTTCGTCAAACGCAGGTTCAGCTTTCGAGAGTTCCGCGTAGAAATTGTAGAGCTCGTCTTGCGAGGAAAAGTTGGGTTGATCATCCCGGTAATACAGGTTGGTCTGATCCTCATCGATTAAGCGTGATTTCAGGTTTCCACTCCATTGAATTTCAAAAATCCTGCGGATTCTGTCCTTGATGTGCTGTGCATAAATCGGACATCCCACTTCGATTCGTTTATCCAGATTCCGCTCCATCCAATCGGCACTGGCGATAAAATACCTGGGATCACCACCATTGGCAAAAATCATATACCTCGAATGTTCCAGATAACGTCCTACAATGCTTCGAGCGGAAATATTTTCGCTCAATCCTTCCACACCCGGAACCAGGCAGCAAATTCCGCGGACAATTAACTGAATTGTGACGCCTGCCTGACTGGCAGCATACAATTTTCCGATCATCTCCGAATCGACCAGGCTGTTGATTTTCAATTGGATAAATGCCTCCTTACCGGCTTTTGCATTTTCAATTTCCGTATCAATCATAGTGCCGATCACATCACGTGTGTTGTAGGGTGAAACGTAGAGGTGATCAAATCGGAAATTGTTACTGAACCCGTCCATGATATTGAAGATCCGTTTGACTTCCTCTCCTATTTCCGGATGAGCCGTGATGATCCCGATGTCTTCATACACATTCGCCGTTTTTTCGTGGAAATTACCCGTTCCGATGTACGTAATGAGGGAGTCTTTTTTTCCTTTTCGGCTGATTTGTATCAATTTCGAGTGAACCTTCAATTCTTCAATCCCCAGTGATACTTTGGCGCCCGCCTCACGCAAACGATTGACCCAGTACAGGTTGTTCTCCTCATCGAATCTGGCCTGCAATTCAATCACAACGAACACTTCCTTTCCGTTCGCCACGGCATTGATCAGGGCGTTCATGATTTGCGAGTTGCGCGCCACCCGATATACGTTGATTTTAATCGAGCGTACCTTCGGATCAATCGCAGCCTCACGCAACACGTCTACTACGTAACCAAATCGCTGATAGGGATAGTGTAAGATGACGTCTTTTTTGAGGATTTGCTTGATCAAACTGGCCTTTCCTTCCAGCACCGGATGCCTTCGGGAACGGCGTTTGGGGTATACGAAATCAGAACGACCGAAATCCGGGAAGTTCATGAAATCCTTGAAATTGTGATAACGTCCTCCCGGGATCGTATTTACTCCCATTTCAAGGTGTAATTCGCGCAGCAGATAATCGAGCAAATCCTGTGGCATTTCCTCGTCGTATACAAATCGAACGGGCTCTCCCGAACTTCGCTTTTTGATACTTTTTCGGATTTTTTCCATGAAGGAAACCGATATATCGTCATCCAGATCGAGTTCTGCGTCGCGGGTAAACTTAAACGTGTACGCTTGTGCTTCATCGAAGGTGAAAATGGAGAAAATATCGTGCAGATGAATGCGGATAATATCATCGAGGAGAATGATGTAATGACCGTTGTCGTCTTTCATTTGATAGAAGCGCGGAAATTCATTCGGAATCTCGATCAGTGCCAGCTGTTGCTTTTTCTTACCATCGGCGATCATCTTCACCGCCAGGTACACACCTGAATCCTTCAATCGGGGAAACAGTGTTTCTTTTCCAAGAATAATCGGAACAATCTCGTGCTTGAGTTTGGTATGGAAGAATTTTCGGAGTTCTTCACGTTGCTCTGCGTGAATGTGCTCTCCTGTGATGTGATAGATTCCCTCCTCTTCCAATTCCTTGAGGATCCGATTATAGGCTATCCGAAACTTCTTTTGTTGTTTCATGATCACCCTTCGAATTTCTTCGAGTAATTCGGCCGGAGTTCCCTCAAAGCCCGGAACTCGTTTCTTATTGAGCACAATGATCCGGCGAATGTACGCTACCCGAACGCGAAAGAACTCATCCATATTATTGGAATAAATCCCCAGAAAGCGCATTCGTTCAATGAGTGGAACGCTTTCATCCAACGCCTCTTGTAAGACGCGTTCATTGAATGACAACCACGAGAGTTCCCGGTTCTTGAGCTTCATAGTGTAAAGTTGGTGAAAATGACGGAATTCTGAATCAATTCCGTAACAAGTTCATGTTCGCTTACAACGAAGAACCACCTTGTCTTCCCAACGGGCGGTTGAAGTATTGAGAGGGAGAGGGATTATACTTTCATTCCCTTCACCACACGGTCTTTGCGCTTGGTTTTCTGCAATTTCTTCTTTACGACCTGAATGTACGCCGTACCGCTTGAGCTGGTCGCGAAGTAGGTGTTATTTCCATACTCGACCTTTCCACCTTCGTTTGTGGTCCAATCTGCAAGGAGGTAGTATTTTCCCGAAGACTGTCCCTGGCGCTGCCCGAATGAAATTGTATGGCCTACACCTGACTCAAAGCGAACCACAATATTTCCGTCTTCGTCAAATTCTTCAAATACACACTTCGTCCATTGGGGTATGATGATACGATCCTGTGTCTTGTTCGAACTGGATACCAAAGCACCGTCAGAAGTTGTTCCGGAATTGCCGGACTCCTTGCTGCGCTGAAGAATGATGGTTCCTGATGTGTAGAACTGAACTTTTGCCATGGCCTTGTCATTGTCCAAACCAAACTCATCGCGGATGTCGTTGGTATAAGGAACTTTTGTGCCGCAACTGGCGAGTAAAACTCCTGCGAAGATCATCAATGCATACTTCATGGTTAAATTTTTTATCAAAGATAACGATTGATGGACTTCAAAAACGATGCCCAAGTGTTGAAATACAAAATACTCCTAATTTTGCTCAAAAATCAGATTCAATGCCCACAACAATTAAGGTCTTCACGTTCAATGGTTTTCAGGAAAACACCATCGTTGTCAGCGAAGGGAACTCAGCCGTAATTTTCGACCCGGGTTGTTCGAATCGGCAGGAAGAAAATGCGCTGGCACAGTATCTCATCGAAAACCATTTGACGCTTGAGGCGGTTTGGTTGACGCACGCTCACCTGGATCACGTATTTGGGTTGGATCACGTGGTTCGCACCTATCAGGTTCCGGTATATCTGCATGAAGATGATATCGTGACGTTGAAACACGGTCCGGCTGCCGCGCAACTGTATGGTATTCCCGGTTTTATTCCTCCACCTGAGCCCACGGATATTCTCAAAGGAGGCGAGACAATGAAAATCGGTGAAGCGAGTTTCAAGGTCTTGTTTACACCCGGTCATGCTCCCGGACACGTTGTCTACTACAACAAGGAAGAGGGCTATGCGATCAATGGTGATGTGTTATTCGCAGGCAGTTTCGGGCGGTACGATTTGCCGGGAGGAAATCTGGAAGCACTGAAACATTCCATCATTGATACAATGTTCAACCTACCCGAAGATACAGTAGTACTTTGTGGTCACGGTCCCGAAACCACCATTGGACGGGAAAAGCATACGAACCCGATTTTGATGTACTGAGTTAAATACCTTGTATCAATGAGGCACTGCGAGTGATTCGCACAGTGGATTGTGTCGGAAAAAGAACCACTCACAACTGCGTCGGCAAGCTATGCTCGATATACCGACTGGTGCAGACACTCGAATTGAAGGTTGCACAACGTCCCATTTCCAACTTCCAATCACTATCTTCGCTCCATGCGCATCGCGATCAATACCCGATTCCTGCTTTCCCGTAAAATGGAAGGATTTGGATGGTACACGTACGAGATTGTCAAGCGTCTGGTGAACAATCATCCGGAGCATGAATTCATCTTCTTTTTTGACCGCGCATACGACGAAAAGTTCATTTTTGCCGACAACGTTACTCCGGTGGTCTTGAGTCCGCAGGCGAGGCACCCCGTTCTCTTTCGAATCTGGTTCAATCGATCCGTTACCAAAGCACTTAAAAAGCACAAAGCCGACCTGTTTTTCTCTCCGGACGGCTTTCTTTCGTTGAAAACCGATGTCCCGCAGGTGTGTACAATTCACGACATCAACTTTGAGCATCATCCGGAAGATCTTCCGAAAGGAGCCCGTAACTATTTGAGAACATACTTTCCTCAATTCGCGCAAAAGGCCGCTCATATTATGACCGTTTCGGACTATTCGAAACAGGACATTGTCACCACCTATGCCATTTCACCGGATAAAATTACTACCGCATGGAACGGCGCATCCGATGCTTTTCAGCCCCTGAATGAATTCGAAAAGAAGGCGACGGAGGAACAATTTGCCAACGGACGTCCCTATATTCTGTTCGTCGGTGCACTTCACCCGCGAAAAAACCTGAGGCGATTGCTCCCTGCGTTTGAAAAGTTGCACGAGCGGGGAATATCGACATACGACCTGGTAATCGCCGGAGAAGCACTTTGGAAAAATATACCCCCCGACATTCAACCTTCTGAATCGATTCGAAAACACGTTCATTTTACCGGGCATCTGAGCCTTGAAGATCTGACCAAAGTGATGGGAAGTGCATCGTTGCTTGCGTTTGTGCCGTATTTCGAGGGGTTTGGTATTCCGCTGGTGGAAGCCATGCGATGCGGAACCCCAATTGTTTGCGGTGATCGAACTTCGCTTCCGGAAGTAGTCGGAGATGCCGCCATTTTGTGCGATCCTTTTTCAGTTGACGATATTTCTGCTAAATTGGAACAGGTTCTTTCCCATCCCGAATTGCAGGCTTCGTTAAAGAAGAAAGGACTTGAACGAAGTACATTGTTCTCCTGGAATAAAGCGGCAGAAACGATTTGGAAAGTATTCGAATCAACCATTCAGAAAAAAGCCAATCCATGAAATTGTTGCATTTCCCGGGCCTGATTTTCGTCCTGTTCGCATGCGGTTCACCGAAGATTGAAATCGCGAATATCCAAGCCATTCACATCGATTACAACGGGAGTCAAAATGTAAATTACGGATCGCATTTCGCGGCCAGTGTGATCGCTACGATGATCGACGGGAAACAAGTTGACATCACCGGACATTCGTATTTAACGGTGACCAGTTCTTCGCTGGATTTTGTTTCGGATGAGGAAGCCGTGGTACTCGGTCATCCCAAAACTTTCGAAGATCATTCGATCGTGGCAACACTTACCATGGATGACCGAAAGGAGTCGTTTACCACCACGGACAGCATTCCTTTGAATTTCCATGGGCCGATACGCGTCGTGGCTCCCGGACGCGACGGTGAACATGGCGAAGACGGAGAAAACGGCGGAAGACGTATTATTGGAAGAGACGGTAGAGATGGTGAGCGCGGTCAGGATGGGGAAAACGGTCAATCCGGTGGGAATTACACGGCTCATGTCTGGCGAGATAGCAACGAGATGCGGATGTACATTGTAAACGATGGCAATGGCGAAATTTGGAAGTACAAAAGCACCAATGGAACTGAAATCATCGTTCAACTTCACGGCGGAGACGGCGGGAATGGAGGCGATGGTGGTGATGGAGGAAATGGTAAAGATGGAGTCATTACAGAGAAGAAAAACAAGAGTCCCGGCGATGGTGGAAATGGTGGGGATGGTGGAAACGCAGGATCAGGAGGTGACGGTGGATCACTCCTCGTCTTCATTCAATCGAATGATTCAGAAACGGTGAGCGTTGAATTGCGAAATACAGGTGGCATGGCTGGAAAAC
>JAURNA010000233.1 GCA_030830385.1 Crocinitomicaceae bacterium
GACCTTATCTGATTCCTGACATCCGGCTACCTCGCCTTCAAGTCAAATCCCGTTGGTCGTTCGAACGCACGCAGTTCGAAAGTGCTGAGCATGGCGATGATGTGATCAAAGATATCCCCTACGACTCCCTCATACTCTTTCCAGTCTTTCGTTTTGGAGAAGCAATAGATTTCAATCGGTAAACCATACTCTGTTGGGTTCAATTGACGCACAATGATCGTCATGTCACTGTTGATATTCTCGTTTCTATCCAGGTAGTACTCCAGGTACCGTCGGAACAGACCAACCTTGGTTTGTCTGCGCGCATTGATGGCATTCTCACCTGTGTAGCCCTTTTCCCGGTTGTAGGCTTCAATCTCTTTTTGTCGTTCCTCAATAAAATCGGTGAGAATGTTCATTTTTCCCAGACGTTCAGTCAGCGCCGGTGTTGCAAAATGAATGGAGTCAATGTGCAACAAGACGGAACGCTTGATGCGTCGCCCCTCTGACTCTTGCATTCCTCTCCAGTTTCGGAACGAATCGGAGATAAATGAATACGTCGGAATCGTTGTAATCGTTTTATCAAAGTTCCGGACTTTTACAGTCGTTATGTTGATTTCTTCCACATCACCGTCTGCGCCAAACTTCTCCATGGTTACCCAGTCACCAATGCGAATCATGTCGTTTGTAGACAATTGAATACTCCCGACAAATCCGAGAATGGTATCCTTGAATATCAAGAGAAGTATTGCAGAAACAGCTCCCAGTGAAGTAAGGAAGAAAACAAGGGATTTCTCGGTAATAGTGGAAAGCATCACAATGATCAATATGCCTACGACGATGATTTTCATGATCTGAGTGAACGATTCAATGGGTTTATCCTTCAGGGATTTCACATCGAGAAAAATATCGCGCAACGCGTTGAAAAAGCGACTCACGATAATCATGCATGCCAAAATGATGAGAACCTGCACAATTTTGTACGAATACAAAAGAACGTTCGGATAATTAAAAAATACAATCGACATGAAATACTCCATGAATGTGAGTGGAACCAGAAGAGCGATGCTCCGGAATACTTTGTTGTGTAAGAGATGATCGTCCCAGGTTGCTTTGGATCTTAATGCAAAAGAATGAACCACCTGATTCATGATTATTTTTGAGATCAACCAGACCAGATAAGATGCCAGAATCCAGGCCAGTGCGAGGCCGATTGTCCAATAGATCGCGTGTGCTTCATACATATCCGAATCCAACACTCCTGCTTCAGAAGTATAAAAGCTCTGCACCCATTCAATGATTATCTTTCTCATTTATGAATATTTGAACCAAAAGTAATGAATTCGGTCAATTCATTCCGAAAATCATTTATTGCGGCCGATTTCGTCGTATTTTCGTTCCCGATGACAAAACGGAAACTTTACCTTCTCGGGCTGATCACACTTCTGGCTTTTCCCATTCCCACTTTTCTGGGGCTGTATTTCGCAGAGGGAATCCTCCCCCTTGAGATTCTGGATCTTGACAATTTCCTCTGGTGGCCAATGCTGATGGGACTTCTTCTGGGAACGGGATATGCCGGAGTTGCACTACTTGCCATGCAAGCCAGAGTTTTTGATAAACTTCCCGTTCGTATTGAAAACATCGTAAGACAGATGAAACTCTCGGTGCTGGATTGCATTTTCCTGTCGTTCTGTGCCGGATTCGGAGAAGAATTGCTGTTTCGATCAGGTGTTCAGTTTTACCTGGGGCCTATCATTACCTCGGTTGTTTTTGTGGCAATTCATGGATATTTGAACCCCTTTCACTGGCGAATGTCGATCTACGGGTTGATTGTACTGCCCTTTATTTTGATACTCAGTTACGGCTTCGAAACGCAAGGATTGTGGTTTGCCATTGTAGCACACTTCGCCTATGACCTGGTGCTGTTCCTGGTCATCACGAAAACTAATGACGAACAATTCGAAGACGGTTGGTCTGCAGAACATACATACATGGGGGAAGCGCCGTGGTCTGATCAATCTCAATCAACTCAAACAGACGAAGATCACACATCTCTTCCGGAACATCCAGAAGGCTCCCGGCATTCACCAGATGTAACTCCCGAAGTTGACGAAGATTCGCAATAGAGACCGGTAGCTTTGTAAGGTTGTTACGATTTAGGTACAGAAAACGCAATTCGGAACAATCTCCGATGGTTTGAGGCAGGCTGTCCAACCAATTGAACTGAACTTTCAGCACCTGCACTTTTTTCAAACTGCCCATTGTTTCGGGTAGATACGTCAATTGATTTTGATCCAGCCAAAGTTGCTCAAGGTTCTCTAAATTTCCGATTTCATCGGGCAACGTATCGAGCTTGTTGTATTGAACCGAGAGGATTTTCAGGTTTTTCAACCCTCCAATTTCTGGCGGAAGTGAAGCCAATTGGTTCTTGCCAAGATACAACTGCTCAAGGTTCACCAATTCGGCAATTCGCGGTGAGATCGAATCAATTTGATTTCCGTACAGTCGCAGAATTTTCAGCTCCGTTTTGTCAAAGACATCATCCGGAATCTGCGCAAGCCCTTTGCGCGATAAGTTCAAGGATTCACCGGGTTCGCCCGCATAAGAATCTTTCACGTAAGCACACCCATGTACGATGATCAGAACAGCGATCAGGCAAACGGGAACATATACTGAAAATGGCTTTTTCATCGGCAGATAAAGTACGAATTATTGACATGACCCGGGGGTGTTGTCATTTATTTGTACTTTCCCTGTAACAATGCGCTACCTACTTTTCATAGGAACTTTTGCAGGCGTGATTCTGGGCAGCGCTGTCGCCTGGTATACAAACGGACAATCGCTTTTGGGGGTGGATGACGCTAATATTTACTTCGCGTACATGAGAAACCTGGCAAATGGTGACGGTTTTCTCTACAATCATGGTACGCCACCCGTTGAAGGATTTACCTCACTACTCTGGACGCTGTTCGGATCGGTTTTCTTTTGGTTCACGTCAGAGCCTTTTGGTGTGCTGTTGATTTTCAATGTTCTCATCATTGGGTTCTCCCTGTGGCGATTGACTTCGGTTCTGAGAAAAATTTCGAGCGGTGTGGTGCATCCGATCTATTTCCAACTTACACTCATCGGACTTCTGTTGATGGTACCCGGCTTTTTTGCCTGGGTAACATTATCTCTGATGGAAACCGGTCTTTGGTGTGCGATTCTGCTGCTTACGATCGCTGAATTAACCGCACTTCTATCGCCCGGTTCGCACAGCCACAAACGCTTTGTTGCGCTACTACCTGCACTTGTATTGTGTCGACCTGAAGCATTTCTTTGGGTTCCCGTGTTCATTGTGCTAAAATTTATCGTTTCTGGTTCAACCGAGCACTTCCGTTTTGATCGAAGAAGGCAACTTTTGATCGAAATTGCCGTATTTGCAGCAATCTCAGGACTCATCACCCTTTGGCGCATTCTCAATTTCGGATATCCACTCCCGAATACATATTATGCAAAAGTTTCTCCAGATTTTGCTCAGAATTTCACGGATGGATTGGATTACCTGTCGACATCATTTGATCAAAACCCGCTCATTCTGATCTTTCTCGCACTTAACCTCCCCGGACTTTGGCGATGGCGACGATCTTTTGGCAACGAAGCTCTGTTCAACGTACAATGGATATTCACCGTGTGCATCACCGTACTGCTTCTGAGCCAGCTGATTACCGGAGGTGATCATTTCGGACACGCGCGTCATCTTCAACCCCTCATTCCTGTAGTGTATGCCTCCGGGTTACTGGGCTTACTTTCA
>JAURNA010000234.1 GCA_030830385.1 Crocinitomicaceae bacterium
AGCTGAATCGATACTGCTTTTCTCAGCGCTTCTGATTCCGGGGGTGGAATGAAAACACGGCCTCTCTCAGGTAGTTTTGATCGAGATGAGTGTAGATCTCGGTGGTTGTGATTGACTCGTGTCCGAGCATCTCCTGAATGGCGCGAAGGTTGGCGCCTCCTTCCAGTAAATGCGTTGCGAATGAATGACGGAAAGTGTGTGGAGAAATGGTTTTCGTTAACCCAACGCGCTCCGCCAGATTCCTGATGATCGTGAACACCATAACGCGTGTCAGCGCAGCGCCCCTGCGGTTCAGAAACACGTAACTTTCCTGCCCGGGTTGAATCTTTTGGTGTACCCGAATTTCCTTTGCGTAAATTCCAATCTCCTTCTCTACACTCGGACTCACTGGCACAAGTCGTTGCTTGTTTCCTTTACCAATCACCCGGATGAACCCCTCATCAAAAAAGAGGTTTTCAAACTTCAGAGTCACCAATTCCGTTACACGCAGTCCGCAACTGTACAAGGTTTCCAGCATCGCTTTGTTGCGATGCCCCTCTGGTTTGCTGAGATCGATGGCACCAATGAGTGCATCAATTTCTTCCACGCTCAATACCTCGGGTAACTTTCTTCCGATTTTGGGCATTTCGAGCAATTCACTGGGATCGGATGTTATTTCTCCTTCCAGCTGAAGGAAGTAGTAAAATTGTTTTACTCCACTGATCACGCGCGATTGTGTGCGTGCACTGAGTCCCAGCTCTGAGAGTTCCTTGACGAAGGTTCTTAAATGATCGAGGGTAACCTGGGGGGGGGACACTTCCCGGATATCGGCAAAATCGCGAAGCTTGCGAATGTCGTTCTGGTAGGCAAAAATCGAATTCTCGGCAAGTCCTTTCTCAATTTTCAAGAACGAAACAAATTCCTTAATATAGCGATCCCAACTTGGCGTCATGCAATTATTGATACTCAACGGTCCAAATTTAAACTTAATCGGGCAACGTGAAAATGCCATCTACGGCAATTTGTCGTTCGATGACTACATAGCAGACTTGCAAGAGCGGTTTGATGCGGAACTTCTGTACGTGCAATCCAATGTAGAAGGCGAATTGATCAACATCTTACAAGCGACAGAAGTTGACGGGGTGATTTTAAATGCCGGAGGGTATACGCATACGAGTGTTGCACTGCGCGATTGCATTAAAGCGATTAAAGTGCCTGTGGTAGAAGTTCATATCAGCAACATTGCGGCAAGGGAATCATTTCGACACACATCATTGATTTCTCCGGTTTCTGAAGGGTGTATTTTTGGTTTTGGGCTGGAGTCCTATGACCTTGCGATCCGATACTATTTGAACAAGCGCTGATTCAGTTTAGAGAATTCTGTCACACCTTTTCCGAAACGGTTCCATAGAATATTCCCCGTAAACAGTCCCGATGGATTGTAAAGATCCTTCGATATCTTGCCTGCCTTTCGTTTCCGTAGAAATGTTCCCAGCTTTCTGGAGAATGACATGTGAGCGTTGAACACAGCTTTAAATTGTCTGAATTCTCCTTTGGCCAAAAACAAGCCCGCTGCCATTCCATCGATTGTCAAACGCCACAGGAGTTTCGGAAATAGCCACCCCGGATGATTTTTGGTGAGCATGAAGAGGCTGTTTCTAAAATTGAGGTAGGTCTTCGTGGGAGAAGAGTAGGGAAGTGTTCCTCCTCCAAGATGATAGACCGTCGAAGCCGGAGCTACCATGATTTTCTTCCCCTTTCGTTTCAATCTCCAGCACAGATCAATCTCCTCCATGTGCGCGAAGAAGTCTTCATCGAAACCATTCTCGTTCAGGAAACACGTACTTCGAATCAATAAACAGGCACCTGTGGCCCAGAAGATTTCCATTGGACCATCGTACTGGTTCTTGTCTTTTTCTGTGAGTTCGAAAATTCTTCCGCGACAAAAGGGGAAGTAGTTTACATCAAGAAAACCACCGGCTGCACCTGCGTGTTCAAATTGATGGGGATTATTGACCGAGAGTACTTTGGGTTGACACGCTGCGACTTGCGGGTCATCCATTGCTTTTACGAGCGGATCGAGCCATCCCTTGGTTACTTGAACGTCGCTGTTCAAGAGTAAGAAAAACTCTGATTCAATTTGAGCGAGGGCTTCATTGTAGCCACGGGCAAACCCACCGTTCTCTGCGTTCCGAACAATCTCAATTTGAGGGTGATTGGCCGAAAGAAACTCAAGGGAATCGTCAGTAGAAGCGTTGTCAGCAACGATAATACGAGCATCACTTGAATGTTCAACAACGCTGGGAAGAAAACGTTCCAAATGGTGCTTTCCATTCCAGTTGAGAATGACAATGGCTACCTGCTTCAACACGCGCCGAAGATAGAAGATTTCGCTGGAATGCGATTAGTACTGATCAAAATATTCAATGGCGTCTCCACCGAATCCGTCGATGACGTTAGCATTCGGGTTTTCGATGTTGCCGTTTACCGAGTTACGCTTCTGCATTTCTTGCTGCCAACTTGGGTTTTTGAGTTCACCTACCATATCTGAGTGTAGGAGGCGATACGCATTGTTGGTCAGATCTGGATTGTAGAACACAAATCGCTTGTTGCTGAATCGACCAATTTTGTTGTACATCCAGATTTCGAACGGATATTCATTTGCGGAAACCTCACGACGAATGATGTTCGTTGGTGAACCGTACTGGAGGTATACGCGTCCGCGATCGGTTTCAAATCCCTCCTGAAAGTTATTCGCATATACGCGCTCTGTCAATTGTACCTGAGCCTTGTAGTTGATCCAGGCTTCGTACGTTTTTTCAGGCGAGGTCACTTTCCAGAACAATTGAATGTGCTTTCGGGCGTTTTCAGCTACTCCATTCTTCGCAATTTGAATGATGTTTCGAACCTCGTTTGGACGAGAGATCGGAATGAGTGATTCCAGGTAGTACATCACGCTGTCGTCTGTGATGGAAGCCTGAAATTCCGGATCCAGAATTACTTCGTTCGGATTTAAGGCAAGTTGCAGTTCGTTACTTCTTTCGAAATCGTAATCCTGCACTGCAATTTCAATTAAATTGCGACTCAGAAGCGTGTATCGAAGGATGTATTTTCCCGTCGGGACCTCGCTGATGTCAATGGAGCGCAGCACAGGAACAACTGAACCCGGCTTGTGCCGTTGGAATGCTGAGAAACCCTCCAATTCTTCTCCTGAAATGGCATCAACGATGGTTTGTTTGATTCCAAATTCCTCTTCTTCGAGCATTGGTGTGTTGTACAATTCAAAATAAACCGGAATCGTGTTCAATTCTTGCGGATAAAAGGGAGCGAGCCTTGGAATTAATATGTATCCTGATTTGTAGAGCGGTGAACCTTCTCCTCCGCGAATGGCCGCTTCTGCCACCATAATATCTGAGAAAGATACGGCATCGGACAAATCCTCAACCACAAAGTTTTGACTTGCTTTCACCGGTTCTCCGTCCGATTTCATGTCGACTAACTCAATTTGAAATTGATAGGTTCCCGGAGGCAGTGCAAAACGTTGGACGTCGTAAAAATCCTCGACAATACTATCGCGCATGAGAGGACTTTCCAGTCGGTATGCATCGCTCCGTACGAGGCTATCTCCCTTGTAAATATCCGTGCGAACACCTACTTCTCCTACAAGGCCGCCATCGCGTCCTGTATAGTTGAGTGAATACCCAACAAATTGAAGATGAAACTCCACATAATTCCCTACTTCCGGAGCGAAGAACTGCTTGTTATCCATGTAAGCGCGTAGTTTTTTTTCCTGGCCATAACCAGTTGCACCAATAAGGACTGCTATCAGGATGAAACTCCACTTTTTCATTCGGGATGATTTATCGCAAAGTAAAGGTACGAAAAGTCGAGGGGTTCCCATCATTTTGAGTGATTCATTGATTGAAAGGAGGTTATTGTTACGTTATCAGGAGGAGTGAATCGAGGAATTTACCCAAGGGATGAAATTTCCGAAACAAACGCTTGTGGGTAATTAAGAATTAACTACTTTTGGCGCGGAGAAATGGCAGAGTGGTCGATTGCACTGGTCTTGAAAACCAGCGTACCGAGAGGTACCGGGGGTTCGAATCCCTCTTTCTCCGCAGAAGGGGACTGAATGAAAAATAGATCATTCAGTCCCTTTTCTTTTTTTGCGAAGTCCGCATTATAATTGGAGAATAGCGCAATCACCGGATTTAGTTTTGGGGTTCGACAATTTTCCCCGTCAAAAACCAGATTTTCCATAAATATCGAACCCAACATTTTCTGTTTCAATCGAACATCCGCTGTCACAAAGGCTTCCCGGAGATTGGATAGAAAGTTCAAGCACGAATCAGCAAACCTCTTCATTTGAGAATTTTCTACATTCATGGAAGCTATTTTCTGCTTTAACTCCTTTTCCTGAAGTGCATATCTCGAACGCATGGATGCATAATCTTC
>JAURNA010000235.1 GCA_030830385.1 Crocinitomicaceae bacterium
CGGCAATTCAATGGCTCCCAACCCGACCGAAATGAGAAAATACATGGTTTCGGTTTCGATCAGACTACCATAAGCAACGCGATCCGTGGGCATGCTTTCAGGCACCTTACTGAATCCTGCTTCCAATGCTTTTACGGCGTCGAGTTGTTTGCTGAGTTTTTCTTGTTCAAGTTGTACCATGGCCCGACCGGTTTCGTGCTTATCTCCTGCTGTGCTCTTTGTTTCTTTTTGAAGGGATTCAGACATTTCCTTCATTTCGGAAACCATTGTGTCAGAGCGATGTTGCAGCTCTTGTTGAACCGCATCGAGAACGATCTTTCGGGAAATGTTCACTAGGCGAGTGTGGTTTCGAACACTGCTTTTACCTGTTCCAGGGCATAGTCGATTTCTTCCTTCGTTGTGTACCGCGAGAATGAGAAACGGACATTCGGTCGGCTCATGTCGGCATTGATTCCGGTGAGTACGTGTGAACCCACATTGGCTCCTGAGTTACAGGCGCTACCCCCGGAAACAGCAATGCCTTTCAGGTCCAATGTGAACAAAAGCATGGATGCTTTGGGAGTTTCAGGAAAACAAACATTCAGCACGGTATACAACGACTTTTCGGGAACGATTTCTCCATGGAAGTCAATATTGTCGAAGTGTTCGCGGAGTTGATCGATCATGTAAGACTTCAATCCCTGAATATAATCCTGATGTCCTTTCATATCCTCGTGCGCGAGGTCCATTGCTCTTGCCAGGCCCACAATTCCATGAATGTTTTCCGTTCCTGCACGAAAACCGCGTTCTTGTGCGCCTCCGTGTATCAACGCTTCGGCCTTTGTATTCTTGTTGATGTATAAGAATCCCACTCCTTTGGGTCCGTGCAGTTTGTGTGCTGCACAGGTAACGTAATCAATGTCCAGGTCGGTCAAATCGAACGGGTAATGTCCTATGGTTTGAACCGTATCGGAATGAAATAGCGCATCGTATTTTCGGCAGAGTGCACTCACGTTTTTCAGGGGAAGTAACGTTGCAATCTCGTTGTTTGCGTGCATGAGTGAAACCAGGGTTTTATCTTCGGAATTCAGCAGTTTTTCCAAATGTTCCATATCCACGTTACCCCCAGCATCGAGGTTCACAAATGAAACTCGTATTCCATAACGCTTGTGAATGCTTTGTGCGGTATGCCCTACCGCGTGATGTTCAATTTCAGAGGTAATGATGTGCCGAATGCCGCCTTGAATCACAGCTGAGAGCAATGCCATGTTGTCAGCTTCCGTTCCTCCCGATGTGAAAAAAATCTCCGCAGGGCTGCAATTCAGATGTTTCGCAATGGATCGTCTTGATGTTTCAACGAAAGCCTTAGCAGTTCGTCCAAAACTATGGGATGAAGACGGATTTCCGAATGTATCCCTCAGCACGGGAATCATGGCCTCAACAACTTCAGGAGCAACCGGGGTAGTGGCAGCGTTATCCAAATAGGCGTTCATGCATGCAAAATTTTTGTGTTTGCAAATATACGGAATTCTCAAAGGAGGTCCTTGCCCATAACGTGCCGTGTCGTTTCTTCTCCGAGTGATGTGCGTTTCAGGTTTTCAAAGAAAAATAGGCTCTTATCCATGTGTTTTTCACGTGATTCATGGCCATCTTCACACGTGATGTAGCATCATTCGCAAAACGAAACCTATTCCTGATTGAATCCGTTTTGGGTTGCTTTTTCCAGGATGGCTTTGTTCACGGAAGTACCGAAATCGTCTTCCTCCGGATTTTTTTCAGCACGGCGTTTTCGTTCTTCTTCGACGTACTTTTCGCGCTCTACAGCGAATTCAGCGATTTTTTTCTGGTAACGATCCCGATCTTCACGGTTTTGTTCCAACAGGGCTTCTTTCTCCTGTGTTGATTTGTTTTGAAATTCTTCCGGGAGTTCCTTTTCATCAAAATCATCAACGGAACGCCCTTCATCAACTGCATCAAGCAAATCCCACGAAGCATTGTTGTAGGATGCTTTTTTGGCTTTTACGATCGTTCGTTCCGTGCTCACGGATGCGGCCATGTTCACGGCATTCATGTCTTCCGACATCTGCATTTCTTTTTTCAGACGTCCGTTGCTCCCATAGCCATAATAGGTCGTGTTTAACGAATCGTTGTAAATACCAATGATGGAGTCATACGGCGACTCAATGTACTCAATTGCCTTGTCGGAATCGATGTTGAAATAATCGCCCTGTGAGCAGTTGGCACCATCCATCCAGTGAAGGTGTACGCCTTCATCGTACCCTCCGCAGAAAATCGTGTTGATATACACATTCTTTTTATTTGCGTCAATGCAGGCATCTTTGTAATCAACGGAACCCTGATCGAATCCCTCGTTGCCCGCGATGTAGATCATTTTCAGGTCGGTTTCATTTTCGGACCACGTAAGTTCGGCAACCGATTGTTTGATGACAGATCCGCAGTATTCACTTCCTCCATTGGTGGTTAAGGAGAACAGTTTTTGCGAAACGTCGTCAAGGTCGGAGGTGAATCCGAGGACTTGACGAATGTAGTCGTCATTTTTTTTCAATCCATCGTTTCCGTATTCGTACAATGCGATTTCGAAAGTTGGTACTTGTCCTTCATAGCGCAGCGTACTTACTTCATTAACGATGTTCCAAATGCGTGATTTTGCCTGATCGATCAATCCGTCCATGCTGTTGGATGTATCGAACAGAATGGCTATCTGTACTTTCTTTTGAGCGGGTGGTGGTGCGAGCTGTGCAAGAAGGGACCCTGAGATCAGCAAGCTTCCCGCGATGGTCATCAACTGTGTCATGTTATGCGTATTTCTTCTCTGTACAGACATCGCCGGGATGGGTTCAAATCATCGTTCTTTTTGGAATGTATCCATGTTGCTGTACATCGGTGACATCGTCTATACAACGGAAGCTGATGCCTATAAAATTCCGGAACCAGAGAGATCAATCAGCTGGTATTTGCATGCAAAGGGTTGTGACCCGAAAATACAGCCCGGGAACGCTTCCCATGTACCGTATGGGTGCGATTTGAGCAATCGGTGTAATCAGGAAGGTCGAAGCAAACAGTTCTGATACACTCAGGAGTCCGCAGAAATGAACGAACTCGTTCTTCCCGGGTATACTTTCAATGCTTCTTCCAAGCAGACTACCGCTTTTCTCAATGCTTCTTTGTTGAGAACATAGGCAATTCTTGCCTCATCTGATCCTTTGCCTTCACTCGAATAAAATCCACTTGCCGGGGCCATCATTACGGTGTCTCCTTCGTGATCGAATTCTTCAAGCAACCACTGACAGAAATTTTCTGTGCTATCAACGGGGAATCGTGCCACGCAATAAAATGCACCACTTGGTTTCGGACAAAATACACCCGGAATGTTGTTGAGTCCTTCTACCATGATGTTACGACGCTCCACGTACTCTTCCACAACTTCATCGAAGTATGATTGAGGGGTGTCAAGTGCAGCTTCAGCGGCAATTTGATCTACAGTTGGAGGAGACAGACGTGCCTGGCCAAACTTCAATACGGAACTCATCACATCGGCATTTTTAGAAACCAACGCACCAATCCGGGCACCACACATTGAGTAGCGCTTGGAAACGGAATCGATCATGATTACGTTGTTTTCAATTCCCTTGAGATTCATTACCGAGAATGGTTTCGCGCCATCGTAACAGAATTCGCGGTATACCTCATCTGCAAACAGGAACACATCATGCTTCAGAACGATCTCGCGGAGTTTTTCCAACTCTTCCTGCGAGTAAAGGTAACCTGTCGGATTTCCGGGGTTGCAAATAACGATCGCCTTGGTTTTGTCTGTGATTTTTTTCTCGATTTCCTCTACGGGAGGCAAGGCGAATCCATCTTCGATCGATGCAGTTACGGGAACAACGTTCAGCCCCGCAGAAACGGCAAACCCGTTGTAATTCGCGTAAAATGGTTCTGGGATAATCACTTCATCGTCCGGATCGCACGTCGCCATGAAACCAAAAGTCAATGCTTCCGATCCTCCGGTTGTTATGATAATGTCTTCGGACGAAACGTCAATCCCGATTCCCCGGTAGTATACGGCCAATCGATCACGGTACGACTGAAATCCAGCAGAATGACTGTATTCAATAACCGTTCTGTCCATGTTTTTGATTGCATCAAGTGCAACGGATGGTGTTTCAATATCCGGTTGACCGATGTTCAGATGAAATACGGTTTTACCTAAGGCTTTGGCCTGTTCTGCGTATGGAGCCAGCTTCCGAATGGGGGATTCGGGCATACGCACTGCTTTTCTGGAAATGTTCGGCATGATCGATTTTTTTGGTGAAAATAGTTAAGAATTATGAATGATTGGTGATGGGGAATGAGTTGGGAGTGATGGGGTGTGCATTCTTTGTCGAAATGAATAAGTTTGATTTTTGGTTTCTTTGAGGTGTGAAAGGGTACGTTTTTCTTTTGGTAGTTGGCATTTTCGCGTGCAAGGAACCGGTTCCCACGGAAGTTTCGGATGTTTTCGAGCCTGAGCCCGAGGTGGTTGTCTCCTATGACTCTTCTGTGCACCGAACGATGGAAAAAATGGGGCTGGTGGATATTCATACGCTGGATACAACCATTCTCATCGATCTGCGCTATTCCGGGAAGAACAACTTCATGGAAACGGTTTTGTATGATACGCTTCAGTGGTTGTTCCTCCAGCGAGATGTAGCCGAACGGGTTGTGCAGTGCCAACAAACGCTTCGTGATTCCATGCCCGGCTACTCGTTACTTCTGTATGATGGCGTGCGTCCTTTACAGGTTCAGCAGAAAATGTGGGATTCGCTGGATTCCATTCCGTTTTACCGACGCGTGAAATTCGTTTCAAATCCGGCTTTTGGAAGTATCCACAATTACGGAGCGGCTGTGGACATTACCATTTGCGATGCATCCGATACACCGTTGGATATGGGAGCCGGCTACGACGATTTCCGGGAAATTGCGTCTCCAGGTCTCGAGTGGAAATTCCGAAAAAGCGGAGAATTAAGTGAAGAACAGTGGCAAAATCGGAGATTACTTCGATGGGTGATGAAATCGGAAGGATTTTACAACATCCCGAGTGAGTGGTGGCACTTCAATGCTTGTAATCGTGTGACAGCCGCTCACAAATACCAGCAACTTCTGACGGAATCAGGTGATTCGAGATGGTTCCGGGTTGTTGTGAAAGATAAGGTCTCAGCAGATTCATTGCAAGCAGAATAAAATGGCTTTTCACAGAAAAACAAACTACTTCCAGGTATAGCGAACTCCAAGGAAACCGCGAATGCCTTGGTTGGGGCCATAAACATACGCCGGATCAAAAGTCAGTCCAAACGGATTATCTGCTGTTGGGACAGCATTTCCTTCCGAATCAAATGTTACGTTTTGGTCAAATGGATCATCGCTTCGGGCAATGAGGAAGGGCGTGTTCTTATTCGGGGTCCAGTTCAACAGGTTCTTAACTCCGCCGTATATTTCCCATTTTTTCCATCCCGTAAAGGTCAGTTGAATATTCTGAACACTCCACCAGGGAGAATATTCCGGACGTGGATCCAATTCGTTGAGCAAAGGAAGACGCATGGGGCTGTATACATTTCCGGTGTAATCAATGCTGAGTGGAATGCGGTTGATGATGTAAGAGATGCTCCAGGTTCCGGTGAAATTTTCGGTAAGAATCTGTTGTTCCTTGGTTCCGTTTTCATACAAACCGACGTCCATGAGTGTCACGCCAAGAATAGCGGTAAAGTTGCTTCCTCCGCGGAAAGTTACGTTCGAACTCAGTCCCCGGCTAACGGCATGTCCATCCAGGTTTGCATATCGGATTTCGTTCGGGTCGGTATCGTAATCCGCAACAATTCGGTTGTTGAACCATGTATAGAATGCCGTGAAATCAAGAAATAGTGAGGATTTCTTTTCGATCAGAATATTTTTCGTGTAGTTCAGGTTGGCGTTGTATGATTGTTCCGGGGCAATTCCGTCTTCAATGACGACATTCCGGGCACCGGTGAGTGCCGCGTGGTCTTCCGTAAAGATATTGACTACGCGATAGCCCGTTCCCGAGTTGATGCGGATGATGTGGTCTCCTTTGAACGAAAATTTGTATCCGAGGCGCGGGGTAAAAATGGAACCGTGAATGGAATTTTGATCATAGCGCGCCCCAAGCAATAATTTGTGATTCCGGTTGAAGCAAATTTCATCCTGAATGAAGACCCCGGGAATCAACGTTCGTTGGGGAGAGGTCGTTGTCAGACCGTCGATTTCACTCGCCGTCGCCGGCGTATTGTCATCATAGTGAATGAATCGAACGGCCATACCCGCAGTCAGACTGTGTTTGCCTGCCATCTTATCCCAATGCAACTGTCCGAAGCTTACGAGTTGATCCGCCATGAAGGAAGTCGTGCCATAGAAACTGTTCTGAACATGGTGATTGACAGAAGCTGAAAGGAAAATCCGCTCTTTGAAGGGCAACTGATACTTACCGATCAGCTCCCAGCGAGACGTATAAATGGACTCGCCATAGATGCTGTCGCTGCCACGGAATGCCGAACTCCAGTCCATCTCACCTCCCCAACGGTCCTCGTAGAGGTATCGCCCTGCAAGTGTAAACACGCGGTTTTTCTTTCGGTGAAATTTGTATTTCTGAAAAACGGATATTCGGTCCTGAAGCGTCACATCAGTGAACCCATCGTTGTTGTTATCGATCTTCCAGTCGTAATTGAAATAGTTAATACCTGTCAAAATGTCAATTGCTGACTTCTTCGGAACGGAACTGCCGAGCGTTCTGTTTTGTCGCCCCTCTTTGTTCCTGTCACCAAAGGAGAATCTGAAGCCAACGTCGGCGTTTGTTTCCAACCAACCCGATGTGTAAACATCTGCAGAGACACGAGGGGCGTTGCTCGTATTTTTCGTGATGATGTTGATGATGCCGCCAATGGCTTCACTTCCGTACAAGGTAGACGCCGGACCTTTCACGATTTCAACGCGTTCAATCAAGGCACTGGGAATTCCGGAGAGGCCATAAACGGTAGAAAGGCTGCTCACAATGGGCATTCCATCAATCAAAACCATTGTATAGGCACCTTCCAGGCCATTCATGTGAATATCCCCGGTATTGCAAATGTTGCAGTTCAATTGAGGACGCACTCCGTTTACATTCTGCAACGCATCGTAGATTGATGGCCCCGGGTTCTTTTTGAAAAATGTGGGTGCAAAGACTTCTACATTCACCGTGCTTTCTTTTCGTGAAGTTTCCTTCAGCGTTGCCGTCACCACAATTGCATCCAATTCATTGAGCTCGCTGATCAATTGAACCAAAATCGAATCAGCCGGAAGACGTACCGCGACGCTTTTTGCTTCAAATGACAGGGCACGAATTTCCACTTCTACCTGACCCGGTTGGATGCCGTGGATGGAAAATCGCCCGTCCATGTCCGTTCGTGCATGAAGATCTTCGCTCCGAATGGAAACCCTGGCAAAAGGAATGGGTTCTCCGGATTCCGAACGGACGGTGCCTTCCAGCTTGTGTAGACCAATTGGCTCAAACTGCTGGCCTGCTGCGGTAAACGAAAACAATACTAGAAATGTGAGAAGTATACTCATTTTAAATGGTGTACAGCAAAACTATAAAAGTTAGATTAGTCTAACAATAATGTCCGTACATTTTTTTTAATAGCTTTGGGAATGCTTTCTTTCACCGAAGAGAATTACTTAAAAGCGATCGTTCAACACACACTGTTCGATGGGATTAGTGATGAAGTGGGTGTCAATCAATTGGCGTCTACGCTCAACGTGAAACCTGCAACGGCCAGCGACATGGTTAGGCGGCTCAAAAAAAAAGAGTTGGTACATTACGAACGATACGGTAAGGTCAGCCTAACAAAGCAGGGGCAACGACTCGGTATGTTGGTGATCAGACGGCACCGTTTGTGGGAAACATTTCTTTACAGTACGCTCAATTTTTCCTGGGATGAAGTGCACGAAGTAGCGGAGGAACTGGAGCATGTGCATTCGGGAAAACTAATGGACCGCCTGGATGAATTTTTGGGGTATCCCGAATTTGATCCGCACGGTGAGGCAATTCCCAATTGTGAAGGCGAAATTAAGATTCCATTTCGAATGACCGTCTCGGAAATGAGTGTTGGGAAGCCCTGCAAAGTGATTGCTGTTCGGGATGAATCGGTTGATTTTCTGCGTTACCTCGATCGTATCGGACTGGCAATTGGAGCAACGGTGGTCGTTGTGCATCGCGAAGAGTACGATGAACTCACTACCCTTCGCATTGGAGAAAAGGATACGGTGGTTTCTCCAAAACTGACAAGCAATGTATACGTCGTTTGCGGAAGCTGTGGAAAGACCAAATGCAGTTGCTAGTATTCACGAAGGCAATGGCAAAGTGAAACGTTTCACATTCGGGTTGGGTTTCCCTGAAAAATGCGTAACATTACTATCATGCAATTAGAAGCGAAGGCTCTCCGGATTTCCTGTTTAGTAAGAGTGAAAGCCATTTCGGTTGTTCTTTTTCTCAGCCTCACGACCCATTCATGGACGCAAACCTCTGAGGGTGAGATCAAACACCAGCTCGATACGATTGTGAACAGAAAGGGATTCAGAAATTACAAGGATACGGCCACGTTAAACGCAGTAGCACATTACATTGAAAATGAATTCAAGATGCATACGGGTAACGTCAGGAGAAAATCGTACGTTGCGAACGGTATGACATACCACAACATAATCACCAACATTGGAGACGCTTCAAAACCGTTGCTCGTGATTGGGGCTCACTACGATGTGTGTGGTCAACAAAAAGGGGCTGACGACAACGGAACCGGTGTGGTAGGATTGTTGCAGTTGGTGAAGCAATTGAAGGCGTATGAGGGCGACTATTACCTTGAGTTCGTAGCCTACACATTGGAAGAACCCCCTTACTACAACACCCCTGCAATGGGAAGTTACAAGCACGCGGAATCTCTCCACCGGAACTCGGTTGATGTGTATGGAATGATTTGCCTGGAGATGTTGGGGTATTTTTCAGATGCGAAAAAGTCTCAGGATTACCCCATCGGACTTTTGAAGATGATTTACGGAGGGAAGGGAAACTACATCACACTGGTACGGAAGTTGAACAAGGGAAAGATGGTGCGTAGGTTTTCGCGCAGATTCAAATCGAGCAGGGAAGTTCGAACGAAGAGGTTCACAGCACCTAAATTCCTTACAGGAGTGGATTTTTCCGATCATCGCAGCTACTGGAGCTTTGGATATAGTGCTTTAATGATCACCGATACTGCCTTCTACCGGAATCACCATTACCACGAAAACACCGATGTTGTTGAAACGATTGATTTCAAAAGAATGGCGAAGGTGATCGACGCCGTGGTGATTTCGATTCAAAAATTGTAGTGGAAACTGAATACATTCGATTGAATCAGGAATCCAATTGTGCCTTGCATTGAATTTGTCAATTGAAGGCAATAGCGCTAGCTTAGTATAGCTTTAAACTATTCAAAATGAAAATTTCCATCATTTTGTCCATGACTGCCTTGCTGGTCGCATGCGGAAGTGCAAAGCAGGCAGGTTCGTCGCGAAACGAAATCAGTTTTTGGGTTCGTGGAAACTGTGGTATGTGTGAAGAACGAATAGAAGCAAGTATAGCGTATGTTCCCGGAGTGATTTATGGCGAGTGGGATCGTTCAACGGAATTGCTCACGGTTGAGTACAGAACGAAAAAAACAACAGTGGAAGAGATCAAGGCGAGAATTGCCAGAGCCGGACACGATGTGGAAGGAGTGAGTGCAGATGAGGAAGTGTACAATGCGCTTCCACGCTGTTGCAAATATGAAAGATCGGTAAATAATTAATGAACGGGTATGAAGTACATTACATTGGGATTCTTTGCATTGATGTTGAATATGGGATTTTCTCAGGGGTTTATCTGGATCACAAATGATACCATTGAGACGAACCTTGACCCCAACACAACAGTTCAGTTGAGAATGGATCAGATGGCTCTTCCAAATGACACGGTAACACTTGGCATCGAAGTCATATACAACGACCTCCCGGCGAGTTGGGATGGGATGTTTTGTGTATATGGATCATGTTTCGGATCAATTCATCCGGTGGGTTTCACCGGGCAAATGATGCCGATTTACGATTCGCTCGTGGGCTACATTCGCCTTACTGTATATCCAATGGGAGGTACGGAAATGGCAAAATTGCAAATGAAGGTGTTTGACGTTGATAACCCTGCGGA
>JAURNA010000236.1 GCA_030830385.1 Crocinitomicaceae bacterium
AATACATCCGGGTGTGCCTTTTCGATTTCGTCGAGCAGCACAATGGAGTAGGGACGGCGCCGAACAGCTTCGGTCAATTGTCCTCCTTCATCGTATCCCACGTATCCCGGAGGCGCTCCAACCAATCGACTTACCGAATGTTTCTCCTGAAATTCACTCATGTCGATGCGCGTCATGGCATTCTCATCGTTGAAGAGGTATTCTGCAAGGGATTTCGCCAATTCTGTTTTTCCAACCCCGGTGGTTCCGAGGAATATGAACGATCCGATTGGACGTTTTTCGTCCTGCAATCCTGCACGGGATCTGCGAACGGCATCAGAAAGTGCAGCGATGGCTTCTTTCTGGCCCACTACACGCTTGGACAGTTCGTCTTCTAAACGAAGGAGTTTTTCGCGTTCGCTTTCAATCATCTTGTTCACGGGAATCCCTGTCCACTTGGAAACTACTTCCGCAATTTCCTCCGCGTCCACCTCTTCCTTGATCAATTTTTTTCCTGAAGATTGAACCTCGGCGAGTGTTTTCTTTGCGTCTTCCAGTTTTTGTTCTGCTTCCTGAATCCGGCCGTAGCGAATTTCCGCCACTTTTCCGTAGTCTCCGGATCGCTCTGCTTGTTCGGCTTCAAGTTTAAACTGCTCGATTTCTTCCTTGTATCGTTGAATGCTGTCCACTACGTTTCGCTCTGATTGCCATCGGGCGGTCAGTGCCTCACGTGTTTCGTTCAAATCGGCCAATTCCTTCTCAATCTGGTCGAGTTTTTTCGTATCCTTTTCTCGCTTGATTGCTTCACGTTCAATTTCCAATTGCATCACTTTGCGTTCAATCTCGTCCAGCTCTTCCGGTTTGGAGTTGATTTCCATTCGCAATTTTGAAGCCGCCTCGTCGATGAGGTCAATCGCTTTGTCCGGAAGGTGGCGCTCGGTGATGTAACGCTGTGAGAGTTCCACTGCGTTAATGATGGCAGCATCCTTGATCAGAACCTTGTGGTGTGTCTCATACTTCTCCTTGATTCCGCGAAGAATAGAGATTGCGTCTTCTGTATTCGGTTCGTCTACGAGTACAGTTTGGAATCTGCGTACGAGCGCCTTGTCTTTTTCGAAGTACTTCTGATACTCGTTAAGCGTAGTGGCTCCCACTGCGCGCAATTCTCCCCGAGCCAGTGCAGGCTTGAGAATGTTTGCTGCATCCATCGCTCCTTCGCCACCGCCACCGGCTCCAACGAGGGTGTGTATTTCATCGATAAAAAGAATGATTTCGCCATCGGCTTTCACAACTTCTTTTACGACAGACTTGAGTCGCTCTTCAAATTCTCCTTTGTATTTCGCCCCGGCAATCAGTGCTCCCATATCGAGCGAATACACTTTTTTACTCTTGAGATTTTCAGGAACGTCTCCCTCGATGATTCGATGCGCAATCCCTTCGGCAATGGCAGTTTTACCTACTCCGGGCTCGCCAATGAGTATGGGGTTGTTCTTTGTTCTTCGTGTAAGAATTTGGAGTACACGGCGAATTTCATCGTCACGGCCAATGACCGGATCGAGTTTCCCGCTTCGCGCCATTTCGTTCAGATTTTTGGCGTATTTCTCAAGAGATTGATAGGTTCCTTCCTGACTTGTTGATGTCACACTTTCACCGTTTCGTAAATTCAAAATATGTTGCTTAATGCTTTTCTGGCTGATTCCGTTGTCTCTGAGTAATTGTCCGGTTACGTCTTTAGCACCCAACAATGCATAAAACAAAATCTCCACAGATAAGTATTCGTCTGTAAAGGTACGCATGCTGTTGAATGCATTGCTGAACACCTTGTTCATTTCCTGGGACATGTATTGTTGTCCGCCGGAAACTTTCGGATAGGACTCAATGATTTTGTCGGTTGCCGATTCGATCATGGACAAGGATGCGCCGGTTTCGTTGATGAGGTAGGGGACCACCTCTTTGTCCTGAAGCAAGATTCCTTTCAGGATATGAGCAGGCTCAATGCTCTGATGCTCATTTGTATTCGCTATGTGCTGGGCACTTTGCAGAACCTCCTGTGTTTTGATGGTTAATTTATTCAGATCCATAATTCATTATTCAGTTACGAAAAGGAAAAGTCAAATTTTGAACCAATCCGATTTCTAGTCCTGAATCCGGAAATAATGACAGCTTAAGGCGGTTCAGGCTGTCAAAATGGCTGAAAATCACATCCGAAGTGGCTTGGAACCGGATGAATTCTGAGTTATCAACAAAAAAAATGAGGTTTTCAACAATTTCTGTAACTCTTTTGAGGCTATTCCGTAATGGAAGATACAAACACACAACAAACAAATGATGAAACGAACACTAATTCTTGTCGGAGTGATTGAGCTTGTTTCGGTTTCTGCTTCGGCGCGCATTACCAAAGATGGGTATGTAAATCAGTGGAATGAAGTTGCGGTGCAGCAAATGCACGAATACGGTATCCCAGCCAGCATCACGTTGGCTCAAGGTATTCTGGAGAGTGCTTCAGGTAATTCTCAGCTTGCCATGAAAGGAAACAATCATTTCGGTATTAAGTGCCACGGATGGGATGGCGATAAAATGTACATGGACGATGACCAGAAAGGGGAATGCTTTCGTGTGTATGATTCTGCACAGGAATCCTATGTTGATCACAGCAAGTTTCTTCGCAAATACGATCGATACGCTTTTCTGTTTGAATTGGAGCAAACGAACTACAAAGCATGGGCGAAAGGTTTGAAAAAGGCGGGTTACGCAACCAGTCATACCTATGCAGATGCGTTGATTCAACTCATCGAGGACCTGAACCTTAGTCAGTATGATGGCAAGGGCGTAGAACTTGGTCCTGCGCCTCAAATTATTGCTTCGTCCAGCTCAGTGCAACAATCGAATACTCACAGTGTTCAGTTGCAGGCAGACAACCAGGTGAAGTTTGTGGTAGCGAAAAAGGGGGATACCTTTTATAAAATTGCCCGGGAGTTTGGTCTTACGTTATGGCAATTGCGTCGATACAACGATTTCGATGATCAAAAAGATGTTCTGGAGGAAGGAGATCGAATATACGTTCAGGCTAAGAAGAGCTTTCGTTTTTTCGCGCCCAAACGAACGGAAATGGTTCCGGAGTCGATGACAGTAAACGAATTTTCTCAGCTGTTCGGAGTTACCGTGGGTATGCTGTTGAGAATGAATGATGAAATTGAAGACGGGGGTGATCGTCTTCAAAAAGGTGCTAAAGTTACCCTCCGTTAGTGTTTTCCATATGGGAGGTTTTTAGTTTGTTGTTGTTTGTTACAAAGCCCCGTTGATTGGGGCTTTCTTGTATTCTTAAGTCCGGTTTGATTCGTTTGGGACTTCAGTTTTCTTACAGGTAAATCTCACATATAATGGCACATAGTATCACAACAAAACCTGATTTAGGTCCCATTTGGTTTGAATCTTATTTCGTATATTGATCCGGTTAAAATTGCATACATGAAGCCGTCATCGGAACTATTCAAACTGATCAAATCTCTCTCTAAGTCGGAAAAACGCTTTTTCAAATTGTCTTCAAGCCTCCAGTCCGGTGAGAAGAACTATCTGAAAATATTCGATTTCATTGAAGGTCAGGATGAGTACGACGAAGCAGAATTGAAGCGTACATTTCAAAAAGAAACGTTCGTGAAACACTTGCCCTCCGAGAAGAATCACCTATACAAGTTGATTCTAAAAAGTCTTCGTTTGTACTACAGCGAGCAGTCGATCAGTAGTATCCTCAAACAGGAAATTAAAAACGTTGAAATTCTCTACAGCAAGGCACTTTACAAAGAATGTGAGAAATTCGTCAAGCGCGCAAAATCAATTGCGAAGAAGTACGAGAAGTTCTACTATTGGTTTGAATTAATTAGCTGGGAGAAACTTCTGCTGGAGTCAGCCTACGAATCCGGAGAATTTGGAACAGATCTTGATCAGTTGGTAGAGGAAGAGGAAATGGTAATCGCCAAATTGAGAAACCTCGCAGAGTACACGGTTATATACTCGAAAATTAACCTGGTTTTCCGAAGCGGTGGTTTTACACGGAACGAGAAAGAACGACAGGTGGTGGCTGATATTGCTGATTACCATTTGATTAAGGGGAAAGATACGGCTCTTTCGATTAAGGCGGCATCGATTTGTTATTACATCAAAGGACTCTGTGCGGCGACAAATCGAAATTATGAGGACAGTTTCCAGTTTTTCAATCGAACAAGAGAAATTCTGGACAGCAATCCATATATCAAGCAAGATACAGGACAACGTTACGTGATGACTCTCTTCCATTTGTTGCGCTGTCACATTGATAATTCGGAGTTTGAAGAAGCTGAAAGGCTCATTGCAGACGTACGCTCGTTGTCTGGGAAGAAAGGATTTAACTCAATCAATATAGCACTGCGCATCTTCGGAAACTCGGCATACCTGGAGTTGATGCTTCTTCACAAGCAAGGCCGATTCAAAGACAGCGTCGCGCTGATTCCGGAAATTGAGCAAGGGCAGTTGGATTATGGCGATAAGCTCAGCAAGGAGATGGAGCTGTTGCTCACCTACAGTAAAGCGTATAGCTATTTTGGTACAGGAGAGTTCAAGCGATCCCTTCATTATTTGAATGAGGTATTGAACGACAACGAGCAGAACTTGCGTCAGGATGTTTACAGCTTCGCTCGGCTGTTCAATTTGGTAATTCACTACGAATTAAAAAACTATGATTTTATCGATTACATCGTGAAATCAGCCAACCGTTACCTGAGTAAACACGAACGCGATTATCGAATCGAGACGGCGTGCATAGGCCACATTCGCAAATTGGCGAAAGATCAGTTGAAAGACCAGCGCGTCGAAGTGCTTGAAAAGATGGAGGAAGAAATTCGTAATTTGCTGCAAGATCACAACGAGCGCGTGGTGCTTGAGTACTTCGATATCTCAAGTTGGATTCGTTCTAAGCTAGAGCAGATTTCATTTCAGGATGCTGTACAACAACAATTTGTGCACGCGTAGTCTGTTTGTTTTTTGCGTTTTGGCGAACGTGCCTGCCCGGTCCGAATGCCTTAGACGATATCCAACGGTACACCCGAACCCTTCTGTAGCGATATGCAATCAAATGAAGCCGGAAGAACGGAATCCAGGTTTTGAACAGGACCGATAGGCTTGCACATCCAGATGCTGAACGAAGTCGCTCAGTTACGAACGCTCAATCGTTACGCCTTGTCCGGTATTGTCATTCATCCTGCCGATGACCGATGGATCAAAGAATCATTTGGGATCGCCAAATAGCAAATGAATATAGTTCTTCACGAAGCCTTTCAAAAGATGGGGGAGTTTCTTTTTTGCTCGCACGTCATATTATCCTCCATGAATTGCCTATTTTTGCTCGAAACAGTCAGAAGAAATCAGATGAAACTCACGAAACGTTCAGAAGATTACTCAAAGTGGTACAACGAATTGGTAGGTCTCGCAGACCTTGCAGAACATTCCGATGTGAAAGGATGCATGGTCATCAAGCCTTACGGTTATGCGATTTGGGAAAAGATGAAAGAAGAGCTGGATCGAATGTTCAAAGAAACAGGGCATTCGAATGCGTATTTCCCATTGTTCATCCCGAAATCCTACTTGAGTAAAGAAGCTGACCACGTGGAAGGCTTTGCCAAGGAATGCGCCGTTGTCACGCACTATCGTCTGAAGAACGCTGAAGATGGAAGCGGCATCGTAGTGGACCCAAGTGCAAAGTTGGAAGAAGAATTGATTGTTCGTCCAACTTCGGAAACAATCATCTGGAATTCGTATAAAAACTGGATTCAATCGTATCGTGATCTTCCAATCCTGATCAATCAATGGGCGAATGTAGTCCGTTGGGAGATGCGCACACGAATTTTTCTTCGTACTGCAGAATTTCTGTGGCAAGAAGGTCACACGGCACACGCAACGAAAGACGAAGCAATCGCCGAAGCAGAGCAAATGCTGGACGTGTACGCTTATTTCGCCGAACAATTCATGGCGATGCCCGTTGTAAAAGGGTTGAAGTCTGAAAGTGAACGTTTCGCGGGGGCGTTGGAGACATATTGCATCGAAGCGATGATGCAGGATGGAAAAGCACTTCAGTCGGGTACTTCACATTTCCTCGGACAAAACTTTGCGAAAGCATTTGATGTAAAATTTGCCGATAAAGAAGGAAAGCTCGAGTACGTTTGGGCCACATCCTGGGGAGTTTCTACCCGATTGATGGGCGCACTGATCATGACGCATTCAGATGATGAAGGATTGGTTCTTCCCCCTAAACTGGCTCCAATTCAGGTAGTAGCAGTTCCCATTTACAAGTCTCCGGAAGAACTCGCCGCCATTTCTGAAAAGATAGAAGCCATTGGTCAGGAGCTGAAGAAACGAGGTATTTCGTTCAAATATGACAACGATGACAACCGGAGGCCAGGCTGGAAATTCGCTGAATACGAATCAAAAGGAGTTCCCGTTCGTTTAGCGATGGGACCTCGTGACCTTCAACATTCAAAGCTTGAAGTTGCTCGTCGCGATGAAAAAAGCAAAGAAGTAATTGATCTTGATGAAGCAGTCGGGTACATCGTAGGCTTACTTGGTGAAATCCAGACCAATCTATTTAACCGCGCTCAGTCATTCCGTATTGAAAACACACATGAAGTCGACTCCTACGAGGAGTTCAAAACGCGTGTTGAGAAAGAAGGAGGGTTTTATCTCGCGCATTGGGATGGAACAAAAGAAACAGAACAGAAAATTAAGGAGGAAACCAAAGCGACCATTCGTTGCATTCCTCTCGACCAAAAAGAAGAAAAGGGAATCTGCATGTATTCCGGAAAACCTTCAGTGGGTCGTGTAATTTTCGCAAAAGCATATTAACATGGACGATGCACGAGCGATCATTGTAGATTTATTATTGACCAAAGCGGCAGTTAAGCAAGACATTGCCGATTACTCGGAAAAAGTGCTTGCACAGTTTTGTTCCATCATGACATCCGAATTGGAATCGTTGTCGGAATCGATTTCAGACGACCGCATTCGGCTTCGGGTAAAAGAACACGGCGATCACGAATTCCGGGTGTTCATTGGAAGTGACGTTCTTGTTTTTCAATTGCATCGTAATGTATTCCGATTGCCAGACGACAATCCGATGTGGAAAATACCATATCTGAGAGACAATGAAAACAATGGTTACTTCGGAATCATCAACATCTACAATTTTCTTGCGGAATCCATGGAACAGAATCGATCGAATGACCCCGGGTACCTCATTGGTCGTGTTTTCATGAATCATGAGCATCACTTCATGGTAGAAGGAAAAGGACAACTCGAATTCTTGTTCCGTGACGTGGAAAAAGATGAGTTGACCGATGAAATTATTCGCCGGATTTTGTGCGTTTCAGTGATGTACGCACTGGAGTTTGACCTCATTACTCCGCCCTATGATTTGATACAGGAAGTATCTGTTATGCAAATCAATGCAATTAGTTCCAATTTGCAGGTCGCAACAGGAAAACGACTGGGATTCAAGTTCAAGACAAATTCATACGACGTTTTTTAGAAAAAAAGCTGCGCCCTATTGGTCTTTAGAGAATTTCGATTTATATTTGCACTCCCTTTCTGAAAGCATGCGGCTTCTGAAGGTGAAATTGACAAGTTGACGAGAATGAGAAAAGTGAGCGATTCGTCGTTCTCAACCCTTATTCTCACTGCAATTACGGCCCATTCGTCTAGTGGTTAGGACGCAAGGTTTTCATCCTTGAAACAGGAGTTCGATTCTCCTATGGGCTGC
>JAURNA010000033.1 GCA_030830385.1 Crocinitomicaceae bacterium
CACGTCATATTGCGGTTCTTCCGTACGTGGCTGACATGTTGAAATAACCTCCAAAAAACTCGAAAGACATGGAAGTAATTTTGAAGAAAAATGTAGATAATCTGGGATACACAAACGACGTAGTTGTCGTGAAACCAGGTTATGGTCGCAATTTCCTGATTCCTCAAGGATATGCGGTTTTAGCGACAGCATCTGCTAAGAAAGCGCATGCGGAAGTAATGAAGCAAAAAGCGCACAAAGAATCCAAAATCATGGCGGAAGTTCAGGAATTGGGTACTCAGTTGGAAGCGTCTGCAGTTAAGATCGTAACCAAAGCAGGAGACAAAGGAAAAATCTTCGGTTCGGTTAACACAGTTCAATTGTCTGAAGCGTTGAAAGGTGAAGGAATTAACGTAGATCGAAAATCCCTGAAAATCAAAGATGAACCGATTCGCGAAATTGGAACATTTGAAGCAACTGCCAACCTCCACAAGGACGTGAAAGTATCGTTCAAGTTTGAGGTGGTAGGAGAATAAGAAGATTCACACCATTGAAAGAATCCTGCTGCATTAGTGGCAGGATTTTTTTATGCCATGAATTCAGCCAATAAATCGATTGGAGTCCATATCAACCGCAGACGACCCAATTGACCCGATTGAGATTGGGATTCAGACCTTCCCTCCGTCTTCGTTAAAAAGCATGCACCTTGATTATGCAGAACGATCGGACACACTTCATCTTCGGCCCTTTGTGCAAACAACCGAATACGGCTCCTTTCACGCCCTTTACCAGACGGACGAATCTCCTTTATCGTTGGAGCGATAGACCACGGCTCTGATGATCCGCTAAACAAGTTTCAGTTGAACGAATACAAGACGAATCTGTATATTCACAATATCATACCAATGCAGAGAAAAGTCACTTTCGCAAAATACTTCGGGATCACCATGACTGCGTGTTCACTGTTCATTCTTGGGGTTTCCCTTTATACAGGACCGAACATTTCCACATTTACCGGAATTATTCTTCTCATCGTTGGAATCATGTATTTGGTGAATCCTGCGTTCGTTTATGACGATGAAGAACTCGAACTGAAAAATCTGTACGGGATGACCATGCGCAGGTATTCGTTCGATACCGATCAAATGGAGGTTCGGGACGGTCGCATCTATGCAAACGGGAAGAAAATCCGTGTGGCAGGCTGGGTGTTGGTTCCATCGGAATACAAAGACCTACTGGATCATATTCAATCCAACTCGAATTCTGCTCAGACACCCCCCCGAAAAGGCGCTGAAGACATTCTGGACAACGGAATTCAGTGAACAGAATCCGAACGTTTTTTATGCGACAGTTGACCGCAGATCACAAGCATGATATCATTGTATTCCTGGGGGTTTTTCGCCTCCATTTCATCTGTTTTTCAGGATGAAAATCAACGTAAGTTCAGAGCTCATGTTTTCATCACCTGATTCTCAAAACTACCGGGAAATATCCTGTCGGGCATATCGAGTACCGTCTGCGAATCAAACCGAAATTCGCCCGTTTTTGTCCCCGTTGATCATGGGAATGGAACTTAACACTGGAAGCACTTTCTTTTTTTGGTTTTGTGTTGGGTACTTTCGGCCTCCCCGATTCTCATCCGGATATCGATCATGAAGATCAAACACATTTCCATCCATCTAAATTCCGTAACTTCACCACCGCAAATAGTTCCCATGGCCCAGACATTATCCATCATCATTCCAGCCTATAACGAAGAAGCAACGATTCACCTCATCCTTGACAAGGTTCGAGACGTTGCATTGAAAGACGGCATCCAGAAGGAATTGATCATTGTGAACGATTGCTCCAAAGACGATACAAAAGGAGCCGTAGATCGATACATGCAGACCAACCCTGAACTTCCAATCACATACTACGAACACGAAGTTAACAAGGGAAAAGGGGCCGCTTTGCATACGGGAATCGAAAAAGCAACCGGAGAATTTCTGATTATTCAGGATGCGGATTTAGAGTACGATCCAGAGGAATACAACGATTTGTTAAAGCCTATTTTGATGGGTCAGGCGGATATTGTATATGGATCACGATTCATGGGAAGCAATCCACACCGAATTTTGTTCTACTGGCACTCACGGGGAAACAAATTCCTTACGAACCTATCGAACATGTTCACCAACCTGAATCTATCGGATATGGAAACGTGCTACAAACTGTTCCGTACGGAAATCATTCAGGGATTGAAGCTTCGCGAAAAGCGTTTCGGATTTGAGCCGGAAGTAACGGCCAAAATTTCCCGAATCCCGAAGATTCGCATTTATGAAGTAGGAATTTCCTACTACGGTCGCACCTACGAAGAAGGAAAGAAAATTGGCTGGAGAGATGGGTTCCGCGCGATTTGGTGCATCCTGAAGTACGGATTGTTCCGCGCAAAGTAAACCTCATTTCCTTTCCGTAATTTTTGATGGTGAAACTGCTCATGATCACACGTAAATTGGTTACGCATGCGACGAAGAATATCGCAACCAGGGACTGATGAGGGAGGCAATGAACTTGGAATTCACAAAGTCAAAGCCATGGCCCGAACCATTCGGTAAACCTTCCATGCACGTACTGAAAGCATCCGGCTTTCAAGAAGACAAATTGCTTCGCGGACATTATCTGCGGGATGAAATTTACGAGGATTCACTGATTTTTTCACTTCATTAAATCGAAGCACTTATCCTCTTTGAAACTTCTTCAATCATATCTCGTTAAACAAAGCATAGACGTAATTCCGTGCATCAAACAAATCACTTTTTCTTGAACGGCTTTCTGGCTGCGCTCATGGTGACGTTATTCCTCAGTCCATCCCGAGCTCAAAAAGCAGACTCTTCTCAAAGCATTGAACCATTTTTGGGGTGTGAATGTTGTGCGGATACAATCGACATCGAATTCCCGCATCTGGACGAAATTTGGGGACGGGCCATTAAATCGAAAAGAATCCTGCAGGGCTGGAAGGATCACAAACTTTCATGGGAACGAGACATTGACGAATACAATATTGAATCGGGACTTGTCATTAACTGTCTCATGAGAGGTAGCGTTGGAGATCGATCCAACGATTGCGAATTAATCCTGTTGCTTTCCGGGGAGAACATAACCCGCGGTGTTCGTATTCGCATGTCAAACGGGAAACAACTCAACTAATCGCCCGGGCCCCATCTTTTGTTGATCGCTTCCTGTGAACATCTGAACGTCTCCATTCAGGACGGACGTCCGGTATTGCACCGAAAGTTCAAATCCTGATCGCCGGATATTGACAACATAACAAACCCTGAGCCAGGCAAACCCGTCCACAAAAGCATGGCAAAACAGTACAGCAACAATTGCCGGATTCCTTCTATCTTTGCCGGGTGAACAACGTCTTTTTCCCCTTCCTGTGCTTCGTGTTGATCGTTGGTTGTACAGATGAGCAAACAGAAAATGAGAACCCTTTGATTGCTCATGATGCACAGCATCGGATGAAGGTCGATCATGCGCGTTTTTTTCAACTGGACTCCTTGTTGGATGGATACCGACTCAACATTATCAACCCTTCCAACGGCTACGTGGAGGAATCGTGGGAACTTTCATACGACAGCGATCGAAAGGGTGACAACGTAATCCATGTTCCGCTGAAGAGCCTCGCGGTTGAATCGGCTACCCAAATCGGAATGATTGGAGCTCTGGATGCCTTTGACCATCTCGGCGGAGTCTCAACCATGCAATACGTTTACGATGAACGGGCGCACAACGCGTTTAAGAAAAAATCGATCATCGAAATTGGGAATGAGCATTTGATGAAAACGGAATCCGCTGTTAAGGCTGGCATCAACGGCGTTTTGCACAGCGCATTGAATGGAGATTTACCCAACCGACAAAAGTTCGAGCAATTGGGTATTCACTGTATTCGAATATACGAGTGGCAGGAAGTTCATCCGCTCGGAAGAGCTGAGTGGATCAAGGTAATCGGCATTCTGATCGGAAAAGAAAAAGAGGCCAACGCCCACTTCGAACAATGCGTCACCAATTACGAGTCCATCAAAACAACATTGGCCGCTGTGAAGAAAAAACCGAGTGTAATGAGCGGGAACTTCATCGCTGATGCCTGGTACACGCCAGCCGGAGATAGTTACATGGCAACGCTTATTGCTGACGCAGCCGGAGATTATCGATACGCTCATACCGAAGGAACCGCGAGTCTTTCGCTCCCAATGGAGCAAGTCATCATCGACAATACCGATACCCAATTCTGGATCAATTGTGGTTTTGCGACGAAGACGGCGCTTCTGAACGGCAATCCCAAAGCGAATTTATTGGCCCCATATGCCAACGGACTTTATTGCTACTCAAAACAAATGAATTATTTCTGGGAGCAAAGTGCTGTATACCCGGATCATGTTCTGGCGGACCTCGCATCAATTTTTCACCCGAAGATTCTGGATGCTCATAAACTCGTATTTTACAGCAAAATCGATTCATGATACTGCTCAACCGACATCGATGGATGCTGATCTCTTTGGCTCTTGTGCTGATTGTCATCGGTATCGTACACCTGTTCTCAGGTCCTATTTCCTTGCGGTTCGATGATTTCTCAAACGCTCTGTTCAACTACGATTCGAGTAACGTAATGCACAGTGTGGTACGTGAAATTCGCATTCCCCGAATGTGTATGGCCATCATTTCAGGCGCGGGATTATCAGTCGCCGGATTACTCATGCAAACCCTGTTCAGAAATCCACTTGCCGGTCCTTACGTACTGGGAATCAACTCGGGGGCAAGTCTCTTCGTGGCCTTCAGTCTCATGACAGGAATTCCGTTTCTCACATCAGATATCGGGTTGATTTCCCATGCACTGCTGGGAGCATTTTTATTTGGATTGCTGATTCTGCTTTTCTCGAAAATTGCCCGTTCTCAAGTCACATTACTCCTCACGGGAATTATGCTTGGAAGCTTTACAAGTGCAATTATTTCACTGCTCGAATCCATGAGTGACGCTCAGGAACTCAAACAATTCACGATGTGGGCCCTGGGTTCATTGCAACGTACGAATTTTGATCAATTACCGGTAATTGTACTGGTGTTTTTGCTCGGATTCATCGGGGCTCTGCTGCTCATTCGACCGCTTAACTTACTTGTGCTCGGAGAGAAACAAGCGGAGCTCCTGGGAATCAATTTTAACAGGGTGCGCCTGCTCATCATCTTAGTAACAGCCGTTCTCACCGGATTGATTACAGCGTATTGTGGTCCCATAGCTTTCGTCGGTTTGGCCGTTCCTAACCTGGTACGAATGCTGATGAAAACCCAGCATCACGGCATCCTCCTGTTGGCAAGCGCCTTAGGCGGATCATTGTTCGTCCTTTTATCCGACTTGTGCATTCAATTGATGGAATTACACTGGGTGATTCCGATTAACGTATTCACGTCAATAGTTGGCGCACCAATCGTGGTTGTCTTACTCTTAAAACGTGTCCGATGATTTCCATGAAAACAGCAGATTTTGGTTACGATGAGACGCTATTTCGAGTTGATCAACTCGAGTTGAATGCCGGTACTGCCACCGTTTTAATCGGAGGGAACGGAACGGGTAAATCGACCCTGCTGAAAACGCTGATTGGCCAGGTTCCCCTGAGAAAGGGCGATTTGACACTGGATGGCAAATCGCATTCAGGCTTTCATCGGGATGAACGAGCGCGTTTGATGGCATTTGTCCCGGTTCGTTTTCCGATAATGGAGTACGTCCGCGTCAGGGAATTCATTGCACTTGGCAGTTATGAGGAAGGATCGTGGTTTGGAACTGTGAACAACGAACTCGCGGACAAGGTTGTGGTCATCACTCGTCGGTTGGGAATTGAACACCTTATTGATTCTTTCACGTCCTCAATTAGCGACGGAGAGCGGCAATTGGTTGCCATTGCCCAGGCAATCTGCACGGAAGCTCCCATCGTTCTCCTCGATGAACCGACAGCATTTCTCGATTATGGGAACAAGCAGCGTGTTTTGGAACTGATTCAACAACTGGCGAATGAACACAACAAATGTGTTCTATTCTCTTCCCACGACCTTGATATTTGCGTCCGATATTTTGATCGTTACCTGATCGTTCAACGGGACGAGCAGAAATTGACTTTCCTGCAAACGCATTCGTGTGACGAACTGATTCAACTCAGCTATCCGTGAGATCGATTGTAAAGCGCATACTTCATCCCTTTCTCAAAAGATGGTACCGATGGAAACACCGTAAACCACGACAAACTTCGTACAAAGGTGTTGAGGCAACTATTCTTCCCGGGGTATTCTCTCCGACACTAACGCTCAGCACGCGAATTTTCATCGATTACCTGGAAACGCAATCGCTGCAAGGGAAAAAGATCCTTGAACTCGGTGCCGGATCCGGACTAATTGCCTCGTATTTGGCACTTCAGGGAGCTGAAGTCATTGCGTCTGACATCTCGGATCAGGCAATTGCGGGGCTGGCAATGAATGGTGAGAAAAATGGCTTTGAAGTTCGGCAGTCTGATTTGTTCGAGAACATTCAGGAATCCTTTGACCTTGTTATCATCAACCCTCCCTATTATCCTAAAAACCCTCAAAACGATGAAGAGCGTGCCTGGTTCTGTGGTTCTGATTTCGAATATTTCAGGTCACTCTTTGCACACATTTCGGCAAGGAATCACACAAATGAAGAGTATTTGATGATTCTCTCCAATGATTGCGATCAGCAGTACATCAAATCTCTGGCAAGCACCAATGGCACTGTACTCAATCCCGTTTACACTGCCGAAAAATGGAAGGAAATCAACACCATTTTCAGACTAGAGAATAAATAAATGGTGCGATAACGGAGTTCTCACCGATCACAACGAGAATGATGAGGAGGATCAACACGAGAATGATCGGAATCAACCAAAACATTCGCTGTTTCCAGAGGAATCCAAACAATTGCCTGATAATACCCACTTTTCCCATGCCTAATACGGTTTTGTGTAATCCACTTCTTCGTTTACCTTCACCCATCCGCTTTCGTCCGAAGGAAGCATCAACCGACGGACAAAGGTAATGGGAAAAAACAGAAGATAAAAAACGACTCCAAGCACGATGGTCGAGGTAATCTCTCCAAGTACTTTACCGATGAAGAACCACAGAATCAGGGGTATATACCAACCCTTTGGATAAATCCATGTGAGCAATACTCCTCCGGTGACGTACAGCGTATTTTCAAATGGCACCTCCTTGTACCATTGAAATAGTGCAAGAAATGTACCAATAATTGTCATCAGTATAATGAACTGACGCTGCTTCCTTCGTTGTGAAGAAAGTGCTTCAACTTGCCGATATGTACGCTTAATCCAACTCATAACTCTGTGAGGTCATCAATTCCTCCGAAGGATTTGTATTATCTGTCTTGAATAGCACATAATTCCCCAGTGCGAGCACATCCATATCGGTTTGAAAGAAGCATCGAATCGCATCCAACGGGGTACAAACAATCGGTTCACCGCGTACATTGAACGAGGTATTGATCAACACCGGGCAGCCCGTTTTCTTCTCGAAGGTATCCAGCAACTCATACAGTCGTTCATTGTCATCCTTCCGAACCGTCTGCAAACGCGCAGTTCCATCCTCATGAATGCACGAGGGAATCTGTGATTTCCGATCGCTATTGACCGTAAATAACATGTATCGTGTCGGAATTTGACCACTAAACCATTCGTTGGCCTCATCTTCTTTAACAACCGGAGCAAAAGGTCGAAATCCCTCTCGTTTTTTAATCGCCCTGTTGACATGCGTCTTCATATCTACATAGAGTGGGCTCGCCAAAATGGACCGATTTCCCAATGCCCTTGGACCGAATTCCATGCGTCCCTGAAACCATCCGACGACCTTCTTATTTTCCAGTGCTTCAGCCACAACGGACATCTCCATCGGATGGAATGTCAATTGGTGACGAGTCAATTCCGCCTCGATGGTCGCTCCACCAAAATCAGGTCCAAGATAAACGTGATCAACGGGGGAATCATTCGTCGTTTCTCTTTGTTTTTTCAAGTAACCGTACCATGCCACGAGTGCTGCTCCCACTGCCCCGCCTGCGTCACCAGCCGCGGGTTGAACCCAGATTTTCGAATTCTCCAACTTTTCGAAGAGCTCACCGTTTGCTTTGCAGTTGAGTGCGACTCCTCCTGCCAGGCAAATTGCATTCGTTCCGGTCGTTTTGAGTGCGTATTTCGACATTGCAATGACAATTTCTTCCGTCACTTTCTGCACGGAAGCCGCGATGTCCATGTAAAAGGCATCCATTTCAGCTTCGGGCTTTCTCGGAGGTCTTCCCAGGGTCGTATACGCCCTGCTGTGAAGCATGCGCGATCCTGTTTCATAGTTGTAATGACTCAGGTTAAGCTTAATTTCGCCTTTCTCGGACCAACTGATAAAATGCTCTTTGATCAAATCCGCGTATACAGGCTTTCCATAGGGTGCTAATCCCATGAGTTTGTATTCTCCTGAATTCACTTTAAAACCACAGTAATAGGTAAACGCAGAATAAAAAAGTCCGAGGGAATGGGGAAAATGTTGCTCCTCAATTGCCTCCAATTGATTACCGTTCCCTTTCCAGATACTGGTTGTGGAGGACTCTCCTACTCCGTCCATATTCAACACTGCAGCCGAATCGAATGGAGATGAATAAAACGCCGATGCCGCGTGTGACTCGTGGTGTCCTGCATAAAGGAATGTGCCTTTGTAACCTAGTATCTTTCGCATTTCATCCTCCATCCAGAGTTTCGTACCCAACCAGGCTTTCATGGCGCGTCTAAACGACCAAAAACCACGCGGGGAGTTTCGTGCATACGTATCAATGATCCGTTTGAACTTAGAGAAGGGTTTCTCGTAGAAAATTACAAGGTCGATATCTGAAGCTTCAATTCCTTCTGAACTGAGCGCAGAATTTACCGCATTTATTGGGAAGGAATCATCGTGCTTTTTCCGTGTGAATCGCTCTTCCTGGGCAGCGAAAACAATCTTTCCGTCCTTAAGCAGGCATGCCGCAGAATCATGATAATATGCCGAAATTCCAAGAATGTACACGTTAAATTGCGTGTTTTTCGGTTCCCAATTCAAGCATGGCATCGTCCGGACCCTTGTTACCGTAGACTACGATTCGTTTGTACCGGCTTAAGTCGAACTCCTGTTGAATTCGAACCACTTTCTCTTCACGGGAACAGTTTTTTCCATCCAGGCCAATAAATTTGCCCTCTGAGGACCATTCCAGTTTGGTAGCTATGGCACGAATTCCTTTTCGCTTGCACCATGGCTCTATCCACAATTCAGGGGATGCAGAAACCACTGCAATTTCGGCTCCGTCATCCCTGAGCTTCATCAAGTTGAAAAGAACTTCCGTTTTGAAGTAGGAAGGATTTTCTTCCATCCAATTCACAAACTCGATGGCTTTTTCTTCCAGATCGACTTTATTGTAATCGCTAAAAAACCGATTTAGCACCCTTGTCTTCAACCGGCTTCCGTTCTTGTTGAGCATGTATACCCCAATATCCGGCAAGGAACAGAACCACCTCCACCTCCATTGGTCAGCAGGAAATGCAAATCGCATGAACGTCCGAAAGGTGTCCTTTTGCGTAAGCGTTTCGTCAAAGTCAAATAGTGCAAGTTGATTCACGGCTCTGTTATTCTCAGTCGATTTGATTGGTGTGAACGAATGGTCGATTTACTTTCCTTTAAATAGGTTTTAAAGGTATTTAATTCCGGATAGTGAACCATGTGATGTGGCTTCATAACGGAATCTTTGGCCAAATAAAAGCGCGCTCCCTTTTCCACCAGCTTATCGTGTAAGGGCTGCAAAGCTTCTTCCCGTCCTGATTTGTAGCGAATGTCTACGGTAAAGCAAAAGCCTTCGCGGGGGAACGAGAGCATTCCAATGGGTTCGCGCTTTCCAAAATGCTTGATGGTTGCTAAAAAAGGGTGACAACCTGCTTCCTGAATCGCATTCCAGGTTAGGTGAACGCACTCTTCAAAAACCTCTGTCCTCACCGCAAACTGAATTTGAATGAACCCTTTCGGATACAAACGATTCCAGTCTTCCCAGCGGTCTAACGGATACAAGAACGTGTGTGCCGGCTCTACAGACCTTCCTTCTTTTGCCTTGCGATACGTTCGGCGATCAAATACGTTCAATACAGTTGGGTTACTTCCCCAGCCAAAATAGTGGTGCCTGAGTTTTCCTCGTTTCGCTTTGGAATCGTCCCATCCTCGTGACCAGTCGCCTTCGGTGTATAAGAACGAATGCAAATCCTTCATCCAACACGCTTTGTAGGGCATAGCAGTATTTATCATTTCCTGCATCACAGCGTCTACACTGTTCAACTTTTTACGACTGACATCAAATTGATTTCCAATTGCCGGAATTACACGAATTGTGACCGATCCAATCCATCCGGTAAGTCCTCCGCCTCCTACAGTAGCTCTGAAAAGGGAATCATCCGGCTTGACGATTTCACGCCCATTTACAGTATACACCTCCATTTGTACAACTGTTTCACCAAAGGTTCCGGCATCAAAGTGATTCTTGCCGTGCACGTCGTTGGCAACCGCGCCACCAACTGTTATTTCCTCGGTTCCGGGAGAAACGTTGAGACGCAATTTGTGCGCTTGCAGGAACGCATTCACCATTCGGAGGGTGCAGGAAGACGAACACGTCAGTTCCGATTGTTCTGTGTCCAGCGTCATGACGGTTTTCGTTTCATTGATCGCAATTGTATCATACAACGCCTGATCACCGTACGAACGGCCCTTCCCCATCAGGCAAAAATGCTCCTCCGATTGCATGAGTGTTTCCGCATCGGATGCATTTTCGACCCGAATTTGTTCAGCCGAAACACGGGGGAATCTCCCCCATCCATATTGTTCAGAGCGCTTTTCCATAAAGAACATAAAGCCAAACAACTACCCAGGAAAGTACGGAAAGAGCGATCCAGATATCTCGATAAAGCATGCGAACCGGGTTCATTGATCCATCTAATTTCACCACCCGGTACACGTATCTTCCCACACCGAAGAGCACAATAGGAACGGTATATAAAACTTCATTTCCAACCCGCAGTTGGACTTCCGTATTGAGGCAATATGCGATGTATACACCTGCCAATGCAAGTGACATCACACCAAAAATAATTTCAAAAATTCTCCGTCGGTAATGGGAAAGTACCTTTCGGGCCTGTTTACCCGATGCCTGAAATGAGCGAATTTCCTTCAGGCGTTTCCCGGATACAATGAGTCCCGTGAAGAGTACCACTTCAATGTACAACCAGCCGGTATTGGGAACTCCCGCGACATCTGCCCCATACATGATCCGAATGATGAATCCTGCCATCACAAACAGCATCTCCAGATACGGTATTTGCTTCACTCCCATCGAGTAAATCACGTTCATGGCAAAGTAGGCCAACAACCAATATCCAAGTATCCAATTGTTGATTGCCTGAATGGCAAGTCCTCCTATCAGCAGAACCGCTGCCAGCATCCATCCCGTTTCAATGGACATTTTTCCGATCGCAAACACATTGACTTTTTCGGAATTGTTCTTGTCATAATCGACATCTCGAATGTCATTGATGATGTATACGGAACTCGCTACAATTGCAAATGCCAATCCTGCCAATACTACTGATTCCCAAGCTGAGATAAAGCGACCCGAAAAAAATGCAGGAGCGAGAACGAACCCACTTTTGATCCAATGGGAAACGCGAAACAGGTGTATGTAATCAACGAATTTCATCGCCAAGTTTTTCGGTGATTCTGACCTTCTCTTCTTCCGGAATCATAGACCAAATCGCAGAAAATTTTGTCTCGTAAAGGTACACATTCAATCCACCTTCAATTGGAAGTACCTTTCTGCCGTAATATGCCAATAATTCGGCCATTTCACCTTCTATTTCGGAATGACGAACGATGGCGAGATAATCGGCACCCTCGAGCATCAGGTCAAATACGAGACGTGCGTTCAATCCCCAACTCGGAAGTTGCCAACCGTTGCGATGCGATTGGTATAGTATATTCTTCGGACACTTGCTATCGAGTTCACCATAATTGATCATTACCCGTGCTGATGGATCTGTATTGTTCCGAATTGCCTTACCGATATCGATTTGATCGTGTGGAATTTTGAAGTAATGTTCAGACGCATAATCGAAGGACTGCCATCCGGACAAGATGATCAAGACACTTGCCGTTGCCGTTTTCCATTTCGGCAACCCATCCGCTAATTGGGCAACTCCGAATGCGGCGAACACGGCTAAAATCGGTACAAAA
>JAURNA010000034.1 GCA_030830385.1 Crocinitomicaceae bacterium
AGTACATCTTTCACCTCACCGGTAAGTACTCCCCCCTGAATCGCCGCTCCAATCGCAACAACCTCATCTGGGTTCACACCTTTTGAAGGCTCCTTTCCGAAGAAATTCTTCACTGCATCCTGAATCACCGGAATGCGCGTAGATCCTCCTACAAGAATCACCTCATCAATATCACTTGTAGACAAACCTGCGTTGCTCAATGCCGAACGACAAGGTGCAATGGTACGCTCCACAATCTCAGCAATCAGCTGTTCAAACTTAGCACGTTGAAGCGTTCGCACAAGGTGCTTAGGCACACCGTCTACCGGCATGATATACGGAAGGTTGATTTCTGTAGACGCTGTGGATGAAAGCTCAATTTTCGCCTTCTCTGCAGCCTCTTTCAAACGCTGCAACGCCATTGGATCCTTGCGCAGATCCAAACCTTCGTCGTTCTTAAACTCTTCGGCCAACCAGCTAATGATCGCCTCATCCACGTCGTCTCCTCCGAGGTGAGTGTCCCCATCCGTAGAAAGAACTTCAAATACACCGTCTCCCAATTCGAGAATCGAAACATCGTGTGTACCTCCACCGAAGTCGAAGACGACAATTTTCTGATCAATTCCCTTTTTGTCAAGCCCATATGCTAGCGCGGCTGCCGTAGGCTCATTGATGATCCGCTTAATTGTCAATCCCGCAATTTCTCCGGCCTCTTTTGTCGCCTGACGCTGAGAATCGTTGAAGTATGCCGGTACAGTAACTACAGCTTCGCTTACTTCTTGTCCGAGGTAATCTTCCGCTGTCTTCTTCATTTTCTGAAGAATCATTGCCGAAATTTCCTGTGGAGTATACTTGCGGTCATCAATAACAACGCGAGGGGTATTGTTGTCTCCTTTCACGACCTTGTATGGTACGCGACCTGACTCTTTTGTTGTCTCATCATAGGTCGACCCCATGAAGCGCTTAATCGAGTAGATGGTTTTCTCCGGATTGGTAATTGCCTGACGCTTGGCCGGATCACCTACCTTTCGTTCTCCTCCTTCTACGAAAGCCACCACGGACGGCGTCGTTCTTTTTCCTTCGGAATTCGCAATCACTACCGGCTCACTTCCCTCCATTACGGAAACGCATGAGTTGGTCGTCCCTAAATCTATTCCTATTATTTTTCCCATGATCTAAAATTCATTTCGTTTAAAATCAATTTTCTTTCGACAATCTTTATGCCATTGGGAATTTCTGTCAATTTTCTGCCAAAATGAACGAAAACCATGGCAGTATGGTACACGAGAGACTGACAAAACGTCAATATGTCAGTTTTGCATTCCGCATCCAATACGGGCAATTAATCGAGTGCTTTGTGCGAATTTTTGCTCGCTTCGATAAGTTGGTCGTACTGTTCCGGGGTAAGGTCGGAATGGAAGTAACCAATCGGGTTGACTTTCGCTCCGTTTTTCTCAACTTCGTAGTGCAAGTGTGGCCCTGTAGACCGACCCGTTGATCCAACCCGACCGATCAGCTGACCGCGTTTTACTTTGTCCCCTTCTTTTACATCAAAGGCACTCAGGTGGGCGTAGCGAGTTTTGTATCCGTATCCGTGGTTAACTACAATGCATTTTCCGTACCCCCATCCGGCGACTTCAACTTCTTCAACTACTCCATCGCCTGTAGCGTACACTTCCGTTCCCCGGTCGGCGGTGAAATCAATTCCCGAGTGCATTTGCCGTGTCTTGTAGAACGGATCAATTCGCCATCCATATCCGCCAATCGCCCGCTTCAGGTCTGAGTTACGAACGGGCTGAATGGATGGAATGCATGTAATCATCTTTTCTTTATCCTTTACAAGCATCAGCAATTCTCTGAACGAAATACTCTGGGCATGCAATCGTCTCTCGAGACGATCCATTTCCGAAGATGCCTGTATGATCAAATCATCGTTTGAGATTCCCTTCAAATGGGCATATTTATCGCTCCCTCCACTTCCCATCAAACGCAGTTCTTCCGGGAATTCATCTGCATACAATGCAGCGCGATACAAATCCTCGTCTCTTCCTTCCAACACATCCAAAACGTTATTCGCCAACCGAATGCTCTCCCGCAAACGCTCCAATTCAGTCTTGTTCTGATCCAGCTCTGACCGCAGTCGTTTTTCGGAAGGGGAATCGATTTGACGTGCAAAGAACAAAGACAAAAGCAATCCGAGTACAACGCTGGGAGCAATGAACAGAATCGAACGAAGAATCCTTCGTCCGATGGAAACCCGCACTTCCTCGTAAGAAAGTGAATCCGGATTGTACTTGTACTGTTGCTTAGCCACGGCGCAAAAATACAAAGTTTCTCAGGATGGGCTTGTTAAAAAAGGTGAAGAGAAATCCATAACTTTACACCGTGAGAAGAGTACTGTTCGCCATATTCGTCCTGAGTATCACTCCGCTTTCTGCACAGAGTGGTTACGTGCCCCTGATCAAAACTGACTCTGTTTCGTTTCACGTTCGTGTAAAGCCGAAAGTGGTAGAGGTCAAGGGTTTTTTTCCCGGATTGAGCAAAAACGAAACCCCGAGTTTACCATGAAACAAGCAATTGCACTTGTCTTTGTTCTCCTGAGCGGCATTACCTCAGCCCAATTTGACGGTCCGGCAGACACTCCGGGAAGTTTAGCAATCTACAGAGATAGTTCCATCATCACGGGTTGGGCAACGAGCTGTACGGTTGTTCGTGGACCTCAGGACATTTCGAACGCTTCATCTCCCCTCGCCGACTACGGAATAGAAAGCAATGCCATTGGCCCCGCAACAATCACCGATGTGGTGAGTCTTGGTGATGGAGGGTCGGCAACGGTAACCTTCGCGCAACCCATTCAAGATGTGCCAGGACCCGATTTCGCAGTATTTGAAAACTCGGTCATTGGAGGATTTCTCGAATTGGCATTTGTCGAAGTGAGTAGTAACGGATTGGACTTTTACCGGTTCCCTGCAACTTCCAATACCCCGAACGACGCTCAAGTAGGACCTTTCGATACCTGGATTGAAGCAGAACGTCTTCACAACCTGGCGGGAAAATACCTGGCCGGTTACGGCGTGCCGTTCGATCTCGCGGAACTGGATTCAATTACCGTTCTGGACATTTCGGCAATCACACACGTTCGAATTGTCGACGCAGTTGGATCGATTGATTCTTCCTGGGGCACATATGACAGGAATGGAAATCCCGTCAATGATCCTTTCCCCACAGCATTTCCTTCCGGTGGCTTCGATCTGGACGGAATCGCTGTTCTCAATCCCCTGTCAAATATCGAAATGGAGTCATTGGTCCCCATTTCTTTCTATCCCAATCCCGCAATGGCTGGGGAATGGATTCATTTACAGCATTCTCCCGACCAACTCACAATCTATGACGCCCTTGGCAGAACACCAACTTACGAGTGCGCGTCCGGCAAAATTCGAATTGATTCGAGCGGTGTATTTTTTGCCCGATTTCAGTTTGGTTCAAGACAATCTGTTCAGCGAATCATCGTTGAGTAAATAAACGCTGAAATTCCACTAAATTTGTGAGCCAAAATGTAGCTTCGCATGACAGTCGCAGAAATCCGATCTGGTTTTTTTCGTTTTTTCGAATCCAAAGGACACGAAATCGTTCCCAGTGCCCCCAT
>JAURNA010000237.1 GCA_030830385.1 Crocinitomicaceae bacterium
CGATAGTAGAAAGGCCCTTAAATTCGAGGGTACATCTATTTTGTCAAAACAAGCTTATCCGTAGCAATCACCTGACCCTGACCATTGCTAACCACGTAGAAATACGTTCCAATCGACTGCTTGCCCAGATCAACGATTGTCAACTCGTCGAAGACTTCAATTTCCCGAATGACCCGACCTGTGATATCCGTAATTCTAATGGACGAAGCGGACGGGTCTGTCACTTCAAAATTCACCTGACCGCTTGTTGGATTCGGATAAACCGTAACGGTCGTTGGTTCTTTCAAATCCAACGATGCAGTGCTTTGATCCCAGAGTAACAAGCAGTAATCTTCGACTTCACCCCACATGAATCCATCACATATCGGCGGAAGCGTCAACTGTCCTTGTCCGAGATACGCCATTTGTACGCGCATTCTCGTGATTCCGACTGTTGCGCTCGCAGGAATGGTAACACTTCCTGTCACGGTCGTTTGAGAAGCACTCCCCTGATCAAACACCAATTCATTTGCTTCGAAAAATCCGCTTTGATTCAAATCGATCCAAATACGGGAATATTCATCGTACAATACTCCTGCCCAACCCGGCTCAATGATAACGTTGTATGTATTATTCGTTTCCAGCGAAATTGATCCGGCACTGGTAAAATCACCATATCCGTTGTCGTTACCCGAATTATTCGTGTATGCATCAATGCTAAAGGAAGCAATCCATTCATCAAAAGCATCTGAAGCAGCATGTGAGCAATACGCCAGATCAATGCAGTTTCCGCATTCTAGTGTCCGGAATGTTCGAATGGAAGTTTGTGAACTTGAATCTACACCACAAAGTGATTGAATGTAGTATTCATACTCCGTGCATCCATTGAGGTTCGTTAGCGCATGCGGAGAAGTTATGTTTTGAACTTCAGCCCAGTTTCCACCCACTGATCTCCAGTAAAGGTTAGTACCTGTTGCGCCGCCGTTCGGCGTAAAACTGATGTCTGCCGAATTACTGACTATATTGTTCGTTGAAATATTGCTGGGAGGTAAGCAAATTGTTCCGCTACAGGCCTGTGCCATGAGTTCATCCAGCGTTCCGCGCGCATTCAAACGACCTCCCGTTACAAACCGGGTCGCCAATTGCGGCTTCTGATCTACTCCTGCCAGAAGTGCATTCAATACAAGGTCAGCACCTGCTTGTGGATTTGCTTTTACCGCATCCATAAAATCGGAGCACGGAATGGAATACGCCAATCCGATTACCCCTGCCGTCAATGGACAAGAGAACGATGTTCCCGTGGTGGTGGTGGTACCGCTCGATCCGGCCGTCGTTACAACATTAATTCCCGGTGCTCCCAATTCAATCGTTGTTACACCGTATCCTCCGGCCGTATTATCGTTGTTGTCCGTTCGTCCAACGCCTAACATGTAATTACTCGCACACGCTGTTGGAATATCTCCAGCCAGGTCCACGTTGAGGTTTTGATTCGTTGTCGCTCCCACATTGATGATGCCATATACACCCATTGTATCATAGAATGCGCACCAGGCGGGAATCGTATTGGGGTCTCCTCCGTCAATTCCCCATGATGAACTCGTTGCAACTACAAATGCTCCGGAGGCTCCGTTGGTGTTGTTCCAAATCTGACGCATGACGAGCGGATAGGTATATGCTTCAATTGCATTGGATTCTGTGGAAATGCTGTAATCTCCAATCACCATCAATTTCACATTCCAATTTGCACCCACAACCAGTGAGTTGTTGTTCCCTTTCGCTCCTATCATGCCGAGGCAGTTGGTTCCGTGTCCACCGCTACCGTAGTTATCGTTGTTCTGAACAGGGTTCCATCCGTGGTAATCATCAATGTATCCGTTTCCATCGTCATCCTGGCCGTTATCTGGAATTTCCGCTGAATTGAACCAGCGATTTGGATCCAGATCCGAATGATCAAGGTTTGCGGATTCGATCAGACAAACCACAATGTCATCTCCGTGTGCTGTGGTTCCTCCCGTTGTGATGTCCCAGGCTTCATCCGAATCGATGTCTGCATCCGGAGTACCATTCCCCTGTTGAGAAGTTCCGTTATTTACGTGGTGCCACTGCTGATCAAAATCGTTGTCGTTTGGAACCGTAGAACGCATTTGTACGTAGTGGTTGTTTTGCGCAATCGATACTTCAGGCTGTGAATACAGCCAGAAAATCATGCGGTCGTGCGAAACGGCATCGTGGTCAAAATGAACCAGCGAAAGACGCATTGGCGCAGAGATCACCTTGCCAAATCTCATTTTGTAATGATCCGGTGCACGTTCCAAAAGGGGGCGAATACTGGCATTCTCGGTTAGCTGTACAATGACGTCTCCTGACACATAGGGAGACTCTTTGGGACCGTTGATCTGAGCAGAGACATGAGATGCAGTAAGCCAAACTATGTAATAGAGAAGCAAAAGTCGTTTCATAATGTACAATCTAAAATTCCCGATGTTCTAAAAATACGAAAATCAAAACGGAAAATGTCACCAAATGTTGTGGCATCGATGGCACTTATTTGTAATGGCTAATGAAGTTTCCTTTCCTGATGACAGTTGTGTCGGCTGTTGATCATTTAGCCATTTATCGCACACTCCGTTAGCACTTTACAACTCGGAATACACATCCTGTTTATTCATCTTCGATTTTATGTTTTCGTTGTTGTCGCTCATCAATATGCAAATGAATCGCCATGAACATATATTTGCGGGAATTTTGCAGAATTGTTGTTTTCGTACATTTGACCTGATTTTGAATGAA
>JAURNA010000238.1 GCA_030830385.1 Crocinitomicaceae bacterium
CCGAATGAATCATTCCTTCATTACAATCATCAATTAGTGTTAAATGCCACGGGCTGTGGCGAACTTTCGTATTTTTACTCAAAATCTCTTCTATGCGACACATATGCTTCGGAATTCTTGCGTTTGGTATTGTTTCGTGTGCGGACATCAACAAATCCGGTCAATTGGAACGAATCGATGCGCTGAACGCGACGCTGGATAGTATTGAAACCATTTACAACGAGAACAAAATCGACACGATTTCAGTCATTTCCAACAGGGCTTGGCAGGTTGAAAACCGAATTAAACAGAATTACGTTTCGGATACGATCAACATGGAGTTGGGTAAGAAGATGGATGCATTTAAGCTGATGCGCAAACAATTGACACCCATGTCGAAATCAGGCACAACGGTATTCAATGGCATTGCAGAAGAGCGAGAAAAATTGAAGGAGTTGTACAACGACATTGAAAACGGAAACGGGAAACGCGACAAGTACGACGAATACATTGCATTCGAATCGGGAAAAGTCGAACAAATTCGCGCGGTATTTCATGAGTTTCTGGACACACGATCGCTTGTCCTTACGACGTATGATGAATTCTACGACGAGTTGAACGAGTTTTCGCTTTCTCTTATGAACAAAAAGGAACAATAATTGTACCATTAGAGCATGATTCAATCGATTCTCATCGCATTATTCCTCATGATTTCCGGGACATCTCTCGCCCAGGACCCTGTATCTGACGTGCAGTTGGCTCAGCACTACTACAACAATGGCGAATACGATAAAGCCTTGATTTATTATGAGAAATTGTACCAGAACAGTTCTTCCAAAATTTACTTCACCCGCTACACGGATTGTTTGATTCGCACGGGCGAAATTAAGCAGGCTGAGAAAATCTTCAGGAAGCAGATCAATAACAACAGGCACGATCAGGAGTACAAAATCATGCTCGCGAAGTTCTATGAAGAAAATGGCGAGCCTGAAAAGGCGAAAAAAATGTACACGGAACTCATCGACAAGCTCGAAGCCCTCCCCAGTAACATTGTGCAATTGTACAATGCATTCAGGGCACAGGGAAAAAACGATGAAGCCTATCAAACACTCGTTCAGGGTCGGAAATTGATGAAAAACAACTATCCGTTGAATGCTTATTTTGCGGATTATTACGGTTCCATTGGTGACACGGACAACATGATGGAGGAGTACATTGATTTGCTCGACATCAATGAGATGTACAAAGGAGAAGTGCAACGAATCTTGAGCAACCGAATTGATTTTTCCAATGAAAACTCGAAGGAATACGACATTCTGAAAGCGGTCCTCATCACTCGATCGCAGAAGCATCCTAACGAAACCATTTATGCAGAAATGCTCACCTGGCTTTTCATTCAACGGGGAAATTTCCCGGCGGCATTCACCCATATGAAATCGGTTGATAAACGTGGAGAGAACAACGGAAAACACGTTTTTGAACTCGGTCGGATTTGCGTTGAGAACAACGCATTTTCAACCGCTAACCAATGCTTTCAGTACGTGCTTGACATTGGTGAGGAATCTCCCTATTACATCAGTGCGCAAAACGCTCAGCTCAACGTTCGCTTCCTGCAGGTAACCACGCTCCGGAATTTCACGCAGGAAGAACTCAGCCAAACCATTCAGGCCTACAAAGATGTACTGACACGAACGGGAACACGTGCACAAACCATGGATCTTGTGGTTGAATTGGCCCATATTGAAGCATTTTATGGCGATCAATCCGGTGTGGCGATTCAGCGTTTGACCGAAGCGCTGGAAACTCCCGGTATTACGGATATGCAGCGCGCTCATTTGAAAATGGAACTGGGCGACATTCATGTATTGCACGGCGATATCTGGGAAGCAGCTCTTCTCTACGGACAAGTCGACAAAGATTTCAAATACGAAAGCATCGGTCACGAAGCCAAATTCAAGAATGCACGAATTTTCTATTACGATGGTGAATTTGATTACGCACAATCTCAGTTAGACGTACTGAAAGAATCCACCAGCCGTCTGATAGCTAACGATGCAATGAAGTTGTCGATACTCATCACAGACAACTACGGACTCGATAGCAATTACATCGCGATGAATTGGTTTGCTCGTGGTGATTTGCTCATCGAACAACACCAATATGAAGAGGCATTTCAACACCTCGACAGCATCACCCGCGAATATCCCGGGCACAGCCTTGGAGACGAAATCCTGTTGAAGAAAGCGCACGCCATGCAGTTGCGGGGACAGTGGGAAGATGCCATCGCGTTGTTGGAAAAATTACTGAAGTTCTACGGAAACGATATTCTGGCCGACGATGCCCTGTTCGAATTGGGAAGTATTTATGAACACAACCTGATGGATTCGGAGAAAGCCACCGAATATTACCGTACTATTTTATTCGATCACAAAGGAAGTCTGTACACTTCCGAAGCACAAAAGCGCTTCCAAAAACTACGTGGAAAAACCCGTTTGAAGGCTGATCCCGAAGGTTTGAACTAGCCGCAGATCTACCTTAACGTTCTTTCACAACCCACCCTGTAAGGTATCCACCGCTGATTCGATCCAATTAACAAATGAAATATATGAACCTTTTTTTCACGTTAATTATGTCATCGGCATTGCTCTTCGCATGCGACGGGCCCACGGAATCAACATCTCGCCTTACCGATTCTCCCACGAATCAACCGCTGGATTCACTGCAGACTGCTTATTTCG
>JAURNA010000239.1 GCA_030830385.1 Crocinitomicaceae bacterium
AGCCATCGTCACCAGCGAAGAGGCGTGGAGCCCAAATGTATCGGAAAGTGCATCAATGGAAATCCCCAGCGCAAACGCGAGTGTCATTAGTAGAAAAATGTTCATTTCCACCGGAAGCAAAAACACAAACAAAGGATAGATCATGATCAGACTTCCTCCGCCGACTTCTACGTGATTGAGAATCAACACCTGAACCAACAGAAAGAAAATAAACCGAACGCCTGTTTGTATTACTGTTTTCATGGTTGCGGATTCCGTGGAATTTGAGCCTCCAGTGCACGTTGTTCGTCCTGAAGCAGGTTTTTGACGACATAAATGTATTGTAGTGTGCGGTAATTTTCCGAATACAGAACGCTTACGTCCCAAAGAGGTTGACCTTCCACAACGGTTGTTGCAGCGACCTTACCAACCGGGATTCCGCGTGGAAATATGCCGGCGCTCCCTCGTGTGATGATTTTCGACCACTTCTTGATTTCCGTATCGTTCGATACTCCGGTCATGTTGCCATAGCGAGCCAAACGTCCGTCCCACTTCAGGAGTCCGGGCTCACCCGTGGATTCAATCATGACCGTGATGTTAATGTCTTCCGTAAGGCATGATTTCACTACGGAAAAGTGCTCACTCGTTGAATGAACGATGCCCACTACGCCATGATCTGAAATCACACCCATTCCCCGTTCTACACCTTGCATGAATCCGATGTCGAGTGTGAAATAATTGTTGGTCCGGTCAAATGTAGAGCGGATAATTGTTCCCGGGATGTACTCAAAATGCTGGATGTAATTATCTTTTGGAATCAGGACAGAATCCATTCCGTTTTCTACGCCAACCAGGAGCAGATTTTGCAGTAATTCTTCCCGTAATTTTCTGTTTTCAGCCTGAAGTGCCTTGTTGGAACCTTCGAGATTGAAGTGTTTGGTCAGATCGTTGCGAATACTCTGAATTGTTCCTGAAACTTCGGATGCCGATGTAAGGTACTGGGTACGCGGAAAACTACTGAATGTAAAGTATACAGTGAGTGCAAGACCTTGCAGTAAGGCGAAAAACAGGAGGACACGAAAGCGCCTGATGAATGCCAGAAAATTTCGCATATGTAAAATTACGAAAAGGTCTGCGATTCATGCGGTGACTCAAGGCGAATTATCAGGCCTTAAATGTGAGTAAATGTTAACCCGTTGACCAAAGGGGGTATTGACGACTGCAAAACCGTGAGTTAATCCCGGATCAAGAACTGGAATCGATCGATGTTTTTCAGGCAGATAGCCGTTCCTCGACCTACCGCTCTTAACGGATCCTCGGCAATGTGTACCGGAAGTTTTGTCTTGTGCGAAATACGCTTGTCGAGTCCGCGCAACATCGAACCTCCACCTGCGAGGTAAATCCCCGTTTTGTAGATGTCGGCCGAAAGTTCCGGTGGCGTCATCTCAAGAGCACTCAAAATCGCCTCTTCCACCTTGGAAATGGTTTTGTCGAGCGCGTGGGCAATCTCCGTGTAAGAGATCACAATTTCTTTTGGGATACCTGTCATGAGGTCACGACCCTGAACAGCATAATCCTCGGGTGGATTCTCCAGTTCCGGAAGCGCTGCTCCTACGTTGATTTTTATTTCTTCCGCCGTGCGTTCCCCAACGAGAATGTTGTGCTGACGACGCATGTATTCTTCAATGTCTTTTGTAAAATCATCACCCGCTACACGAATCGACTTATCACAAACGATTCCACCAAGTGCGATCACGGCAATTTCGGAAGTACCACCACCGATATCGATGATCATATTACCCATTGGCTCTTCTACATCGATACCAATACCAATTGCAGCGGCCATAGGTTCATGGATCAGGTACACTTCTTTGGCTCCGGCATGTTCTGCAGAGTCACGAACGGCTCGTTTTTCCACTTCGGTGATGCCCGATGGGATACAAATTACCATTCGAAGTGAAGGGTTGAACAAATTTCGGCCGGTACTCATCATTTTGATCATCCCGCGGATCATTTGTTCAGCTGCCTGGAAGTCGGCGATTACACCATCGCGAAGAGGACGCACTGTTTCAATTAACTTGTGCGTTTTACCGTGCATTTGCTGTGCCTTTTTACCAATGGCAACTACCTTGCCCGTCTGGATGTCCTTTGCAACAATCGACGGCTCGTCGACCACTACCTTATCATTCGCAATGATGAGCGTGTTAGCCGTTCCAAGGTCGATTGCAATTTCCTGTGTTAAAAAGCTAAATAATCCCATTTGTAAATCTCCCCCTACCTATGTTTAAATCTGTATACTCCATTTCTCCAAAAAAGTTAGTGCTTGAAGTGACGGTTTCCAGTGAACACCATAGCCATTTCATTCTCATTGCAGTAGTTGATGGAAAGTTCATCTTTGATGGATCCTCCCGGTTGAATTACTGCATGAATGCCTGCTTCACGAGCAATCTCGACGCAATCAGGAAATGGAAAAAAGGCATCGGATGCCATCACCGCTCCTTCCAATGAGAAGTCGAATGAAGTTGCTTTGTGAATCGCCTGACGCAATGCGTCTACGCGAGAAGTTTGTCCTGTTCCGCTTGCGAGAAGTTGCTTGTTTTTCGCAAGAACAATGGTATTTGATTTTGTGTGCTTCACGAGTTTGTTCGCGAACAACAAATCTGAAATTTCATCTTCCGTTGGTGCTACATTCGTCACTGACTTCAAAGCTTCGGATGTCTCCATGATCGCATCTTTGTCCTGTTCCAACACACCATTCAGAATGGTTCGGAACTGACGCGAAGGCATTTCTGTTTCCTTCTGAATCAACAAAATTCGGTTTTTCTTGCTTTTCAGCAATTCAAGTGCTTCATCCGCGTATTCAGGAGCAATCACCACTTCGCAGAACAACTCGTTGATCTGGGTCGCTGTATCCCTGTCGATCGGGCGGTTCGAGATCAGAATTCCTCCAAAAGCACTTACCGGATCGCCTGCCAAAGCATCTTTGTATGCTTCCGCGATGGTTGACCGTGTCGCCAAACCACATGCGTTGTTGTGCTTCAGGATTGCGAACGTTGGATCATCGTTTTTAAACTCGGCCATGAGCTGAACGGCAGCATCAACATCCAACAGGTTGTTGTAGGAAAGTTCCTTACCATGTAGCTTGTCGAGAAGAGCGCTCAAGTCTCCGTGGAACACACCTTTCTGGTGTGGGTTTTCTCCGTAGCGAAGTTCTGATCGTATCTGAATGCTTTGTTTGAAATCACCGTGATTCCCTCCAGTGAAATAATTGAAGATGTGCGTATCGTAATGCGAGGATACGTTGAACGCATCTGCCGCGAATTGTTTGCGTTCTTCCATGGAAGTCGAACATCCGTTTTCAGCAATGATGTTCAGAAAAGGCTCGTATTGATCCTTCGAAGGAAGAATTGTAACGTCTGCATAATTTTTTGCCGCTGCCCGAATCAGTGAAATTCCACCGATGTCAATCTTCTCGATAATCGCAGCATGGTCAGCTCCCGAAGCCACAGTATCCTCAAACGGGTAGAGGTCAACGATCACCAAATCAATTTCCGGAATTTCATATTCCGCAATCTGCGTTTGGTCTTCGGCCTGCGAACGACGATTCAATATGCCTCCAAATACCTTCGGATGAAGTGTCTTCACGCGTCCGCCCAGAATCGAAGGGTACGACGTAAGGTCTTCCACACGAACTACGGGAATATCGAAGCTCTCAATGAAGGCTTGCGTTCCACCGGTTGAATAGAGGGTGATCCCTTCCTGGTACAGCGCTTTAACAATGGGCTCAAGTCCGTCCTTATTAAAGACAGAAATCAGTGCTGATTGAATGCGTTTTCGTTCACTCATGCTACCAAGGCAATTTTAAGGTAAATGAAAGTGCAAAGGTACTTGATTTTTCGACCGATCCATTAATTTGAACAGTTGAGTTTAGAGATTTTCATGTTTTTTTGAAATCTGTGCGTCTTTTGGTGTATTCCGAACGAAAAATTTCGCCTAATTTGGCAGTATGAAACGCATTTGCCTTGTTGAAGACGAATCGAGTATTTCAGAAATGATTCGCTTGAATCTGGAAATGGAGAACTACGAGGTAACGTTATTTGACAACGGCCAAAAAGCCTCTGACCATTTCACATCTGAAGTAAATTATGATCTGTTTATTCTGGATGTGATGTTGCCCGGTGTGAGTGGAGTTGAACTGTGCAAAACAATCAGGAGTTATACATCGGCACCGGTTCTGTTTCTCTCCGCGAAAGGAACAACTGTAGATCGAATCGAAGGACTCAAAGCAGGGGCAAATGACTACCTTCCAAAACCATTTGATTTGGAAGAACTGCTACTTCGGGTTGCCGTTCTGACCCAATCTGCAGCAGAAGAGGTGATCTCGATTGGGAATTGGGAGGTCGATCTGAAGACATTCATGGTTTCAAGTCCCGGGAACGAAACCTCCACGCAATTATCGAAAAAAGAGATGGCACTGATCCAATTGTTCCATGAAAGAGAGGGTGAAGTGGTCGCAAGAACGGAAATTTTGGATAGAATATGGGGAACGGATCAATACCCAACAACCCGGACCATCGACAATTTTATTCTAAATTTCAGGAAGATTTTTGAAGAAGATCCGCGGAATCCGCAGCATTTTTTGTCGGTGCGCGGAGTAGGTTATAAGTTCATGCGATAATCGAAACAAAAGAAATCAGTAAATGCCTTCTTTGTTCAAATGATCAATTGCACAGGCATTCGGAGAATCCGCTAATTGGTAAAAATCGTTAATCTTTCGTCTCATGAGCGATTAATATTACTTTTGATAGCATGTTATTGAGTGTTGACGAGAGTAAGCAGTTGCGATACGACAAGGCTTATTTACGAATGGCGCAAACCTGGTCAGAATTGTCCCATTGCGACCGTAAACAGGTAGGGGCGATCATTGTAAAGGACGGAATGATCATTTCAGACGGATACAACGGTGCTCCCAGTGGATTCGACAACTGTTGTGAAGACCCGGACGGAAATACGCTTTGGTATGTGCTTCATGCCGAGGCGAACGCAATACTAAAAGTGGCAAAGTCTACACACAACTGTCAGGGCGCAACACTGTACATCACGTTGTCACCTTGCAGAGACTGCAGCAAGTTGGTGCATCAGGCCGGAATTACACGCGTGGTATTCACACGGCGGTACAAAGACGACAGCGGTTTGCTGTTTTTGCAGGAAGCGGGTGTTGACATCGTGCAAATAGAGAATACGGTTCATGGAGAATAAGAGAAATGTCAATTATGCGATTCCAATGCTTATGGCAGTAGTCATGGCAGTCGGGTTAATTGTTGGTCATTCTCTGGCTCCGAGTATCAAAAAAGAGGAGATCTCCGGACAAAGTAACGATCAGAAAATTCAGGATATCATCCGGATTCTCGACCAACGTTATGTGGATTCCGTAGACGCTGAATCGTTGTTTGAACGTACGATTGGAGATATGCTCCACAGCCTGGATCCACACAGCAACTATATCCCGGCCCGTGACCTTCAGGCGATGAACGAACAAATCGAAGGGAAGTTTAGCGGAGTGGGAGTTCGTTTCTTCGTCATCCGAGATACCATCTGCATTACCTATGTGCTGCCGGATTCACCATCGGAAAAAGCGGGAGTGAAGTCGGGAGATAAAATCGTGACGATTGAAGGAAAACCCGTTGCCGGAAAAGGAATCTCTGATGAGGACGTCTTGGGCTTACTCAAAGGTCGGGAACACACCCAAGTTGAAGTGATCGTTTTGCGCGGAAAAGACCGATTGAAAAAGACGATCACACGCGGGCCCATTCCAATTGAATCCGTTGTGGCGCATTATATGATTGATAGACACATTGGCTATGTAAAGATCAACAACTTCTCAAAAACGACGGTCACTGCATTTCGTGAAGCGGCACAGGAATTGAAACGCAAGGGAATGAAGAAGATCATTGTTGATCTTCGCAACAACGGCGGAGGTGTGCTTACCAGTGCTACCGATATCGCCGATGAATTCCTTCCGGCCAACAAAGTTATTGTTGTTACGAAGGGTCAACATTTCCCAAAACAAGAATACAAAAGTACGAGCAACGGAATGTTGATTGATACGCCTGTTGCCGTGCTAATCAATGCACAATCTGCTTCGGCGTCAGAAATTTTGGCGGGTGCACTTCAGGACAACGACCGCGGAATCATTGTAGGCCGGCGCTCGTATGGAAAAGGACTCGTTCAGGAGGATATGGAGCTTCGCGACGGGAGTAATCTCCGGTTGACCATCGCTCGTTACTACACACCCACAGGACGATGCATCCAGAAATCGTATTCGGGTAGCATGAGTGATTACGGCGGTGACTATCGGGAACGCTATGAAAATGGCGAAATGTATTCTGTCGATTCGTCGGTTTTCGTGGATTCACTCAGATTTGTTACGCCAAAGGGAAAGGTAGTGTACGGAGGAGGGGGGATTATGCCCGATCGATTCGTTGCGTACGATTCCACCGGCATCACACCTTATTTAATGAGCCTTCGATTTACGTCCGTGTTCACGACTTTTGCCTTTGACTATGTTCAGGATAAGCGAAACCGATGGAAGTCTGTGCAATCGTTCAACCAACAATTTGTCGCCACCAACTCCCTCATTCGTCGCTTTGCTGATTTCGCCTGGAACGAGTATCAAATTCCGATCAGGGAAGCACAGCTTCAGCGGAGCAAGAACCTGATCGCCGAGCTTATCAAAGGAGAAATTGCTCGTCAATTGTGGATTGAACAGGGATATTACCAATCCATCAACCCGGGTGACAACGAATTTCAGGAGGCCATTCGTGCACTCCGCTAGTGCTTCACAATCCTTCGGTGTGAGAATCGACCATTTACATTCATCGAAATCACGTAAATTCCTGCCTCTGAACGCGATCCCTGATCATTGTTTCCATCCCAAACGATGTCCAGTTTGTCTTGGTGCAATGCCGCTGGTTTTCGCAACTCGCGAATCAACCTTCCGTTGGCATCATAGATATTCACCGATACCGGATCATCCGGATTAAGACCGCTTTGGAACAGGCGAACCGATTCGGAGAACGGATTCGGATACACCTGTAAATTCCATGCTTCGTTCTCCGCTTCCAGGAGCTCCGCGGTACTGAGATTCATGAGACTGTCGAGGTTGTAGCTTTCATCTCCGTTCTGATAAAGCATGAAATGAGCATACACCAGAAACATTTCATCCGTTGTGTTCAATCCGGGATAAACAGTGATCGGCGGATTGTTTGGATTATGAGGATTTCCCGATGTATTGTCAAAGGTACCTTCCGCATACATCGTGGCTCCTTGCTCAGCCTTTTGGATGTACTTGAAGAAATAGAAATCCTGCCACTCAAAATCCCAATGGGGTATGTGAATGAAATTGGCGGTATCTCCTCCGGGATTAACGGCATACGCTCGTATTTCTTCTCCGAGCAGGTGCATGTGCGGGAAAACACTCAGAATTGAATAATTAACTGGCAGCCCGCCGGAATTTGGATATTGATTCGAAACATTCGTATGCGTTTCAGGGGGAAGTGTGAAATTCCAGTTTTGCAGTATGGGTGCCGTTAAAACTTCGCGAATTCCGGGTTCCCCTTGCGGGTAAAAATGGAAAATAACCTTGGTGCTATCGTACTCTCCGAAACTTCCGGCAGGGTAGTGTATGTTGAGGATCACCTGGGAGTTCGCAGGCATAGGAATCCCCAATTTCAATGGGCTGGAAGCCGGTAGCGTCAGGGGTGAACTTCCGGGAGTGTATCCCATCGCTAATGAAGCACCAGCCGATGCCGGACTTCCACAATTACCCCCCACGGTATCCGTTACCGATGAGCCGGTCGGATCGATGTAAACGAGCGCATGATGTACAATTTCTCGATTTCCAGGTACAATTTCAATCGCTTTAATCACACGATCTCCTGCAAGCGAAGAAGGCAGCGCAAAACAAACATAGTCGTCGTTGATACTTGTCGCCTTACTCATGTAGGTCGGAATCTGAACTTCCAAATCACCAGCGCCCATCAAAGACCCCGGGTTGTAGACCGGAGGAGCGGGTGCATTCGCTGGATTTCCTTCCGGAGCTCCTGCTGCAATCCAATCCAGAATGGTCATTTTTTGCTGATCACTCAAGGAACGGTCATGAGCGTACTCCTGATAACTGTTGTCCGGTGGCCACGGGGGCATATTTTCATACACAACGGCATCGTAAATGAGTCCGGACAACGAACTTGCCTCTGCAAAAGTAATCAGCGGAAAAGGTCCAACCCCACCCTGGTGGTGACACTGTGTGCACTTTGCGTAAAAAATTTCAGCCACATCATCACTCCACGTTTGGGAAAAACTCCATGTACCGATCAAAAGAAATGAAAGCAAAATAGTGTATTTCATAAGCGTTCGTATTAAGCAGATTACAAATTATGAAATTATGGGCCAAAAACATACTTTTAATGCCTTGAATTCACCGGATGCGAAAATTCATACCCATTTCCACATTTGACACCCTTTACGGCAATTCTTCTGATTTACTTACTGAGGATGGGATGAAGAGGTTTCAAAACAGAGTGGTATCTGAGGGATGGACAATCGCTGAATCCAATGGATTTTCACAAAGTGATTTTCAGGTTTTCCTCGCTTCGACGGCACATCCATCGGCTGTGGTATTTCACGGTTGGGTCGCCCGGTATCCCTCTCTTTTGCAGGGGATTTCAGGAGGTAAATTTACGGCTCCATTTGCAGATGAGAAACGATTTCTTGAACATCAGCTGGCAGAACAATTTCAGCATTTCATATCGCCGTATTTGTCACATGCTCTTTTGTCGATTAACGACTCGGTGCCTGAGAACCTGGAATTGTATCTTTCGCATACTGCTCTGCTTGATGAAGATCACCGGGCGACAGTTGAAGAGCAGTTGTTCAAACCCATCAAAGAAAAGCTGGTAGCACTGGAGAAGCTTGCGATGGAGGAAGAAGATGAACAAGCTCTGGTTGAAGCGACTCACCCGCTTTGTGATCCGTCGGTTATTCGGTCGGTGAACCATCTTTCAAAAGCATCATACGCGTTGAAGCTAAGCTATGTAGACAGTGTTTTATCGGCCTTGCATTCAAGGGCGTGTACGCTTCGGCTTGCGAATTGGATACTCAAACAAATGGAAACCGTATCCCTAAACAAAGAGCATGAATACAAGCTAACGGATTTACGGAGGGAGTTGAAAACCGGACGATTGAAAGTTCGCAATCAGGGGAAATCCGGGATTCAGGTAACCGGGCGTGCCATTTGGACCGGATTTGTCATCATATTTCTCGGAGGTTTCGCGTTTTGGGTGCTTTATTTTCAACCCTTCAACTCGATCGATGACCCGGACATGGCGGGAGAGAATTCCTTTAAAAAGTTCAGTATCGGGGAGCGGAAAAAGTTGGATTCATTGATTCGGGACATGCAGGGAGATTTTCGAAATCGTCTCAATCCAATTGATCCGGGAAGTCAAATGTCCCCGGGAGGCGGAGCCGTTTTCTCCCTTCGAACTTCGTTTGAGAATGCATTGATGGAACGGATTTACCAAAATCTTTCGCTGGACGCAGAGTTGAAATACAATTACCCGATTGATAGCTGCCCGGGAACAAACAATCTTTCCGGATTCAAACGGCATACCGAAGTACAGGATTTATCGAAGCGAAAAGCATTTCGTGAAATGATGGTACGCAACGAATCCGACTACGATGTGCTGATGTATGTGTCCGTTAACGAACATGATGGAGATGTCTATTCCCTGCTGATCAGATCCGGGGAAACAAAAACGGTGGAATTGCATGTGCTCGACGTGATTGTTTTTGTGGCTGGAAACGACTATCAACCGTTTTATGCTCCAAACGGATGCAAACCGGAAGAAATGCCAACATCGGATTTCAAGTACCATTTCTGTTCAACCGATCACAACTACGAAGAGTCGTTCAATATGCCTTACCGATACGATACTCCCCGGCCCGGAGTGAGTAAATTGATGATCACCGGGACGAACGGGACCTATTTTAGTGTGACAGATATCCACGGTGTTTTGGAGGAGTATTCGTAACTTCGAGCCATGATCATTTACAATGTAACTGTGAGCATTGACCCTGACATTGAGAGCGATTGGCTTCAATGGATGCGGAAGACGCACATTCCCGACGTTATGAACACGCAATGTTTTCGGGAATCGCGCATTTCCAGGGTTCATGGAGAAGAGGCAGGCGGACTCACCTACGCGATTACGTACGTGGCACGTTCACAAGAGTCTTACGACCAATATCAACGTGACTATGCACCCGCTTTGCAGGCAGATCACACCCATCGATACGCTGGAAAGTTTGCAGCATTTCGGACGGAACTTACGTTGATTGAAGAGTTCAGCGGATGAGTGTTCGTGCCAAAAAACACCTGGGTCAACATTTTCTGACGGATAAGAACATCTGTCGGAAGATCGCCGATCAATACGGCTCGCATCATACGTGCAATCGGGTATTGGAAATCGGTCCGGGAATGGGCGCACTAACATCGTTTTTGATCGATCGCAAACTGGATGTTCGCGTGATGGATGTCGACTCAGAGAGCATTGAATACCTCCAGCAAAATTTCCCTGTTTTGCATGGAAAGATTCATGAGGCGGATTTTCTAAACGTTGATCTCAGGGAGGTGATGGGAGAAGAACCGTTTTCGGTAGTTGGAAATTTTCCCTACAATATCTCCTCGCAAATTCTGTTCAAATGCATTGACTACAAGGACCAGATTCCCGAAATCATGGGAATGTTTCAGAGGGAAGTAGCGATGCGTGTGGCCGAGCCTCCCGGGTCCAAACAATATGGAATTTTGTCGGTACTGCTCCAGGCCTATTACGACATCGATTATTGCTTTACTGTAGACGAGCGTGTTTTTCATCCGCCGCCGAAGGTGAAATCGGGAGTGATTCGCTGTACGCGCAATAGCCGGACGTCTCTTCCCTGTGATGAAGAACTCTTCAAAAAGGTGGTTAAATCCGGGTTCAATCAGCGCCGAAAAACCCTGCGAAATTCCTTAAAACCATTGTTCGGAGGAACCGTTGAAGATCATCCCTCTTTGGCCAAGCGTCCCGAACAACTCAGCGTTGAAGATTTCATTGAGCTGACCCAATTTATTTCGAACGTTTCAAAATAAGCTGCAAAGGCACGTCTGTTTGAAAAAAAACGCTTTCTTTGTGTTGCAATAACGCTGATAATTATGAGTTCTGCAGACATTTTTTACGCACTTGGAGACTTTCTTACCTGGACATTCGGAATCTTTGAATGGCTCGGTAATAAGTTCAATGATTTCCTGTTGATTCTTGGTTTTGTAGGATTCGGATACTGGATGTATCGTCAGCACAAGTTCAATCAGGAAGCGGCAAGCAACCCCGATCAAATCAAATAAAGAAGAGCTAGCTGCATACCGAACGTGCAGTGCCCGTCGTGTAGCAGTCGACAATCGAAGCACACGTGAAAATTTCAGTAATCATCACCGCAGGAGGAACAGGGATGCGCATGCGATCGTCTCTTCCCAAGCAATTTATACTTGTGAAAGAGAAGCCGGTACTGATGCATACCCTCGAACGATTTTATCACCACAATCCCAAAATGGAATTGGTTCTGACCCTGCCCGAAGCCTGGGTTAGCTACTGGGAAGAGTTGGTCGCAACACAGGATTTTGTCATTCCTCACAAAACAGTAGTCGGTGGTGCCGAGCGATACGATTCAATCAAGAACGCATTGAGTGTGTGCTATGGCGATATTATTGCGGTACACGATGGGGTTCGGCCACTCGTGAACGATGTTACCTTAAAGCAGTGTTTTCGGAATGTGTTGATAAGTGATGGAGTGATCCCGGTAGTACCCGTGAATCAATCGTTGCGCGTGAAAGAGGGAGAAAGTACGCGAGCCGTTCCAAGGAGCGAATATTTGTTGGTTCAAACACCTCAGTGTTTCCGGAGGGAAGTCATCGAAAAGGCATACGAACAAGACTATCATCCCGGGATAACCGACGATGCTACGCTGGTTGAAGAAGCGGGGTTTGCGATTCAAACCGTGGATGGAAATGTTGAAAACATCAAGATCACCACGCAATCCGACCTTCGCTATGCGGAGCTATTTCTTAAATAACGTGAATTTCCGGGCCAAATGTCCAATAAGTGTATCTTTGCGCCAATTCTGAAACCCGATGAAAGTCACAGATCACATCCATAAGTCGAAGAAGCCACTCTTCTCATTCGAAATCCTTCCCCCGCTAAAAGGAAAGAGCATCCAATCCATCTATGATGGCATTGATCCCTTGATGGAATTCGGGCCGAAGTTCGTGAACGTAACCTATCACAGGGAAGAATTCGTTTACAAGGAGCGAGAGAATGGATTATTGGAGAAAATCGCCATCAGAAAACGACCCGGAACGGTTGGAATTTGTGCTGCGATCATGAACCGCTACGATGTGGATGCAGTTCCTCACCTGATCTGTGGTGGATTTAGCAAGGAGGAGACCGAAAATGCACTCATTGATTTGCAGTTTTTAGGCATCGATAATATATTGGCGTTGCGGGGAGACTCGATCAAGACGGAATCTTCATTCCGACCGCACAAGTATGGACATAAATACGCCGTTGATCTGGTCAATCAGGTTTCTGATATGAACCGAGGGAATTACCTGGTGGAAGACATCAAACTGGAACCCACGGATTTCTGCATCGGAGCAGCCGGGTATCCGGAGAAGCATTTCGAGGCGATGAACCTTTCGACGGATTTACAATACCTGAAAGATAAGGTGGACGCCGGAGCCGATTACATCGTTACGCAGATGTTCTTCAATAACGCCAAGTACTTCGAGTTTATCGATGCGTGTCGTGCCATCGGAATTGAGGTGCCGATTATTCCGGGATTGAAGCCGATCAAAACGCTCAATCACATCTCCTTTCTCCCCAAATTCTTCCAGATCGACTACCCGGAAGAGCTTTCCAGGGAATTGTTGAAGTGCAAAAAGAATGAGGACGTTACACAACTTGGGATCGAATGGGGGATTCACCAGTCCAAAGAATTGAAAGAAGCAGGAGTGCCCTGCATTCATTATTACACAATGTCGAACTCGAGCTCAGTGCGAGCGATCGCCGAGGAAATTTTCTGATATGAGAGCATTCAGCCTGATCGTAATATTGCTAGTGTGCCTGCCGGTTAGTGCACAAAAGAAGAAAAAAGCCAATTTAAAATTGACCAACGCAGTGGTAATTGGACAGGTGGACACGCCTGAGGATCGGTATTCGTTGGAAATTAACCTCGTTGAACTATTGGGGAGTTACGGAGTGAAAAGTACGCCATCATTGAACGTTCTCAAGCTGGGAAGCGATGCACGTTTGCTCGCACAAGACTCCGTTCTTCAGGCATTATCCGCTCAGGGATACAACACCTTCTTGCTGTTCACGGTGAAAGGCTACGACCGCCGCTTTAAGCCATCAAATCTTTCGGATGACTTCGAACGAGCCCTGAATCAGGGGAGTTTCTATGACCTGTATCGGGAGGGTATTGTTTCCGTTTCATTTGAAGTGAAGTTCTTCCGCGAAGGAGCTTGTGTTCACGCAGAGGTAATCAAATGTGGAAGTGTTAGTGACCGTGAAAGCATTATGAAACGATTGCGCAAAAAGGTGGGCAAACGCCTGAAAAAAGCCTGGAAGAAATAATTCCATGGCCTAGCGCGACTCGAACAACTCTGCTGCCGATTGTTGCGTTTCGGGATGTTCCAACCGACGCCTGGCCTCTTGAATTTGTTGATCATCCGGATGAATCTTTACATACTGTCTGGATAGCTGCAAGGCATCCTTGTACGACTTCGTGTAGATTGCGCAGTGAATTCCTGTCCGAAGCGCTCTGGCCTCGTCCGGATATTTTTCACGGATCATGATCTTAGCCGTCTGATAGGCATTTTCGTAATCACCCATCAGGAAGTAAGCCTCGGTTAATCCCAGTATATGGATGCGGTTGGAAGCGTCTTTCCGGAGTGCTTTGAGATGAAATTCGACAGCTTTTCCGGGTTTTCCTGATTTGCGATAGAAGGCGCCGAGTAAATGCAGCAGGGATGCGTACTCAATGTCTTTTTCTGCCGCATACGGTTCCAGCTCCACAAGGGCCTCATTCAATCGACGTTGGTAGGCCTCCTTATTTTCTTCGAGTGCAAGTCCGTGTTCAATTTGTTTGGCAGCGTATATCCAATACGTCTTAAACGTGTGTTTTCCGATGTCCTCAAATCGATGTGACAATCTGTTTTTGTTGTGATGGATCGGTACGATTAATCCCGCAACTAACGCGATGCCGATAATCGGAAAGAGGAGTTGCATTTTGACAGTGTCCAGTGATTCATCTTTCAAAATGGCGATCACAAAGAAAAGAAATACGGGAGCTGGTAACGCCATAAGATCACAATCCACCGGCATCCCCAACAAGGGGTTCAGCATGAAGAAAAATCCAGCAAAAAAGATGAACGTTACACCTGTGGCCATGATTTCCAGGCGATTCCACCGGATGCGCTTGCGCCATTTCGTCAGGGAAAGTAGCAATACGAGAAGTGCTGATCCCGACCAGAAAAAAAGGAGATTCGCGTAGTCCAGAAGGTGATTGAACCCCAGCAGGTTGTATCGGTCGAGTGGAGATTCCGGGGAGAAAAGAGGAAGGAAGAGTCGATCCATTACGTCGACTTCTGATGTCAGAAAGCGAGGGTCGGCATGATCTTTAAAAACCAGAAAATACAGGACGAGAAGAGCAAGGAACGCGGGGGCCAAAATCCAAAAAAGCACTTTTCTCCAGTTGACCTTCTTCCAAAGGACGGCAGGTTGCGTAAAGTAAAAAATGATTGCAAACAGCAGGATCGGAGCTAGCAGCAGAAGCGAGGAAAAGTGAAATTTAGCAGCCAGAAAATAGCAAAGTATCAGTGCGATCATTCTCCGTGAAGCAGGCTCCCGGAGGTACAGCAATAGCTGCATACAAAAGAGAGAAATAAACAAGTACGAAGGTGCGTACACTTCGAATCTACCAAAGAAACTCATCAGAAACGGACCGCTGCACAAAATCAGAATTGCGATGAGCTTGCCCCCTGATCGTTTGAAATATACGTGAGCAAAAAGCAGCGAAGCGAATACATACACCCCACCCATAATGGCATCCACGTAGCGAAAGGTGAGTTCGGGACCGATGCCGAGTTGATTGGCAAGTACCATCACACCGTTCAAGACCGTTCGTTCACCAATTTTGGGATTCAATACATGGAAGTCTCCAAAAACAGCGAGATGATCCACGGCAGAGCCATTTTCATAGGCGTACAGCAGGTTTGCGCGAAATCGTGGAGCATCACCGAACACGTCGATGTGAATCGGGAAGAGATAGAAGCACGTTCCTGCCAGTGTTGAAATGACAATTGCCGGGCCCAACGCAGGTCGCTTTTCATTCACTGATTGAAGCCAGGTAGTCAGTGCTTTCGGGACATTGAAAAAGAGTGAAAGGTAGAAAGCGATCCCGATGACCGCAAAGGAGACAACGGGGTTCAAATAGGCCAGAAAATGAACACCCCACAATTGTTCAGGAAAGATCCATCCGATGAGGTAGCAACACAGCATTGCAATCGTTGCGGCCCGAACGGCCGAATTGGAATCCCAACGACTTTTTGGGTTGGCTGCGGAAGGTTTTGTCATGGTGTCAATCTTCCCATCCACAGAGGGTTAATTTCGTCGACTTTGCGTTTGAGCGTGTCGTTTTTACAACCTCATGTTTGCAGGAATTCAATCCGCGGCAGTCCTTTGTGAAATGATAGCGTTTCGCCGATTTACTGTTGCAGATGTATACGAACGTTTCCTCCCGGGTTGGGGGGAAATCGACAGGGTCGGAAATCAGGGCAATGGTTGCGATCAATAATTTGAGCATCACTAAAAATAGCGAATCAAATTGAAAATGAAATGCTTCGTTCGTGCAAGTGCCTATTGGTTTTGTGCCATCAGTCGTGCTACGTACTTACCGATGATGTCGAATTCGAGATTCACACGATCGCCGGGTTTGATCAGGTGGAAATTGGTATGCTCGTAGGTATACGGTATGATGCAGACGGAAAATTCACGGTCTTTTGAATCTACCACTGTGAGGCTGGTTCCATTGATGGTGATGGACCCCTTTTCAACGGTTACCTGATTGCCTGCATAGCGAAACGTGTACTTCCAACTTCCGTCTTGTTCTTCCACCGAGACGCAGGCTGCTGTGGTATCGACATGGCCCTGAACAATGTGTCCATCCAACCGACCGCCCATTTGCATGCAGCGTTCGAGGTTTACTTTTGTGCCTGCCGTCCAGTCGCCGAGATTGGTTTTGTCCAGCGTTTCCCGGATCGCCGTAACGACGTACTCATTTCCATTGATTTCCACTACAGTCAGACAGCAGCCGTTGTGAGCAACGCTCTGATCGATTTTGAGTTCGTTGGTAAATCCCGATTCTACCGTAAAATGGATGTTGTCTCCTTCTGTAGTGACATTTCTCACGGTGCCCAACCCTTCAATAATTCCTGTAAACATGATTAATTCTTTTGTTTTTTCAAGGAAAGGAAAGCAAATGCAATAGCAAGCGCTCCCATGACATCTACCACTGCGAACCATGTAGGATGGGGAATTTGCATCAGGTTCAAAATGGTTGCCAGCATGTGGAATCCTACCACAATGTACAGTGGAGCACGCGAGGTTTTGCATAGGATTCTCGCTACGAGCAAACCGGAGAAAATACCCAGGAAATGAGCAGCGAGTGGCCACATGTAATCAGCAGCGGTCATGGAGTTCATCGCTTCGATAAACGCTTCTGCATCATTGGGGTCTACACTTCTGAACGCCTCTGTCCCCGTGAACATGGCTATCATTACGATTCCCATATTGACCACAAATGAAGTGGCGATCCCGGCAAGTGAGCCGAAAATTATCTTTTTCATACGGATAAATATAGCGCTTTTCAGGCTCGATAATCGCAGGAACTGATCGAGGTGGAACATTGTTTTTTTACGGTGAAATCAAACCTGAACGAATGCATATGAACACACGTATTCTGAATGCGACGTACGGGGTATTCTGACAAGATTTGAATGGTGAAATTCGGCGGTACCGATACCTTCAATCCGAACAAGAGTATGCAGAGGAAAACGAACCGTGGAGTGCTTTCGGTGCAGGAATCGAACCTGATTGATTCGGGTGATAAAGCGTTCGAATTTGCTGAAAAATCGCAAGATTCAACTGAATCTTGCGAAAAATGACCTATCGAAGAACAATTACCTCTTTCGTGATGGTTTCATTTTTGTCGGAATAAATCAGTGTATAGCGGTGCTCGTTGTTTACGCCTGTAAAATGCCCAATGCAAAAGTAGTAGAGGCGATGATTGCTTTTTTGGGGACGTATTCTTTATTTTCTCTTTGAGTCCCTGTTCCGAACATAAATCAACTTGTGTCGTCCTTTGCTGCTTTCGCGTTGTTCCACATCGAAACTTCCAATCGATTTGATCAATGGTGTGAGTTTTTCGAATCCGTAGTTTCGGGTATCAAAATTCGGTTGTTTTTTCTGGAGCAAACTGCCGACATCGCCCAAAAATGCCCAGCCATCCTCGTCTGACAAATCATTGATCGTTGCTCGGATCAAATGGATTTCCTTCTTTGTAATGGGTTCCACTTCGGGTTCTGCTTCTTTGCTTTCTGCTTTTTGCTCGCTTTGCTTCTGGATGATTTCGATGTAGATGAAACGATCGCAGGCGACAATGAAGGGTGTCGGGGTCTTTTTCTCCCCTATGCCAATCACCAGCATTCCGGCTTCGCGAAGTCGGGTTGCGAGGCGCGTGAAATCACTATCGCTTGAAACCAGGCAAAAGCCGTTTACTTTCCCGCTATACAAGAGGTCCATGGCATCGATAATCATCGCTGAGTCCGTTGCGTTTTTACCCGATGTGTACGCATATTGCTGTACCGGTGTAATGGCATTGTCCAGTAGCAATTTCTTCCATTTGTTGAGGCCCGGTCGTGTCCAGTCCCCATAAATTCGTTTGATGGTTGGGTTTCCGTATTTGGTGATTTCCTCCATCATTTCCTTTACGTGTGCTGAAGGGATATTATCGCCATCGATTAAGACAGCCAGATTGCTATTTTGAGTCATCTAATTTTTGATTTTTCACCCGAGGACTTGCGCCAGGCAAAACCTACGTATGGAGTCTCACGAAAGATACGAAATTGTTTCCGCACCAAAATCAGCCCATTGAACCGGTGAGTTGAATTTACCATATCTCTCAACGGCCAGCCCTTGTAAAAATCACAAAACGCCGAATAAAATGTTAAAAAAATAACTTTTACTTTTTTA
>JAURNA010000240.1 GCA_030830385.1 Crocinitomicaceae bacterium
ATGGAATCGGATTTATCCATGACATATTTGCGAATCTTCGTAAATGTTTGAAGTGATGAGTTTTTCAAACTTTCAGGATTCATGACATAAATGGCGCCGTTGTAGCTGAATACAGGAGGGCAATCTTGTCGACGTGTGTATGTTCCGGGTTTCGATTGCTCCAAAAAACCGTTATCAGACTCCTCGAAGAGCGAATAGTATGGATTCTCGTCGGCTTCATTCACAGAAACGACCATATCCAGCGAATTCTCGTAGAGTTCAAGTGCACCACGAATGTGTTCTCCCGTTCTGAATGGAGAAGTAGGCTGCAAAAGCACTACACAATCAAAGGAAATTCCCCGTGCTGTCGCCTGATCCATTTCATGAAGAATCACATCGTATGATGAGGCTGTGTCTGTAGAAAGATGATCAGGACGTAATTCAGGAACCGAAATACCACAGGACTCTGCGATTCGTTTGATTTCGGCGTCATCCGTTGAAACCACAATTTGACTGGCATTAAACACTTCAAGCGCAGCTTCAATAGTGTATCGAATGAGTGGTTTTCCACCTAGTGATTTGCTGTTTTTTCTGGGAATGCCTTTTGATCCACCACGAGCCGGAATGATTACTAGATCCGTCATCAGAATTTAATGTGGTGAACGTCGGTCTGAGCCTTTTTGAAATCCTCGTGATTCCCGATATCGAGCCAATAATCAACCAACGGATAGCTTCGTACTACCTTACCTTCTTCAATTAACGACTCAATCAAATCAGTCGTGTTGTAGAATTTACCGTTGGGTATTCGAACGAGCGTTTCGCGCTTCATTAGATAAATTCCTCCGTTGGAATAATATGTATATCTCGGTTTCTCTTTCAGTCCGCGAATTTGGCCGTTGTCTGTTTCAAATACCGCATATGGCACGTCAACCTTATATGGAATCGATAAAACAGAAAAATCTGCATTCGACTCTATAAAATCCAGGAAAAATGACTCAAAATCGATGTTGGTCAACAAATCTGAATTCATGACGAGCACATAATCATTCTTGAATTCATCAATTAATCCGACTGACCCCAATGTGCCGAGCGGTTCATTTTCCCGAACGTAACGAATGGAAATTCCTTTTTCCGAACCGTTTCCAAAATAGGTTTCAAGTTGATCACCAAGGTAATTTATCGAGATGGAAATATCATCGATTCCGTACAACGCAAGTCGATTGATGTTTCGTTCAATGATAGGAACATCTCCTACATACAAAAGCGGTTTGGGAGTATCATTTGTGAGCGGCCGGAGTCGTTTTCCTTTGCCTCCTGCCATGATAACTGCGTCGATGGGAAGGTAGGAACGATGCTGCTTCAGATTCAGTACGTTTACAATCGTATCGTTTTTTTTTTCAAGTACCGGAACGATGTAAATCTCTTTTTGTCTGAAATCCATCAGTTGCTTGAGGGCGCGCTCTTCCTTTCGAATAAACTTCGGGGAGCGATTCGTAAAATTGAGAATGTTCTCATCTGCGTTTGCCCCTTCAATCAGAGTCCGGCGAATATCACCATCGGTTATGGAACCCAGCAATTGCCGTTTTTCATCCACAATGAATATGGTTCCGTCCCGAGCCAATTTGTCCAAACGGATTAGCGCCTCGCGAGCGCTCACTTCACTGGATAAGATGTGCTTTTCAAAGTTCTCCATTCCTAATGGTTTTTAATATCGTTATAACGTTTTCAATGGTTCCTTCCTTTACATAATGGTTTTCTCCGGAAAAGTTCTTTGGATGGTCAATTAATTCCATCGTCGCTTCATTCATCGCCTCAAATTCAAAGGGGACGTCAATGATGTTGCCACTTTGTAATCGTCCTTTTTGGCGATCTCCCACGTTAATTACCCATTTCCCGAAACTTGCTGCTTCGATAATGCCGCTGGATGAGTTTCCGAGTATGAAGTCACATTCATTCATGGCACTGAAGTACCCTTTTTTACCAAAGCTTTCGATGAGGGTAATCTGATCTTGCTTACCCTTGGCAAAGTTGAGAAGCGCTTCACGGTAAACGCTTCCTTGTGTGTCTGCGTTTGGAAGACCTACAACCAAATGTTTCTTCCCGAGCACGGATTCAAATAAACGGATCATAGCATTGCAGTGTTGATGAGATTCTTCCCAGCGTGCTGTTTCTGAGTGAAATGTGCAGAGAATAAAGGGGTGAGCCGGAATATTGAATGTGCTAAAAAACACTTCTCGGGAGAACAACTCAGTTGTCTTCAGATCTGATAAACTCAAGGACCCAACGGAATGAAGCGATGCCTCTGCTGTTCCCACCAGTTCGCGCACTCTTTCTGTAAACACATCTGTGGCTGTAAAATGATGTTTGGAAGCTAACGTAATTTGATGGCGGTAAACATTGTCGATTGCACCAAGGGTCTGTTCCCCGCCGTGAAAATGCCCAAAATTGACTCCAAATGGAATTCCAGCTTGAACAGCCGCATTCATTTCGTATCGATCACCTAGACAAAGCACGAGATCGAAAGCGTTGGAAGACCAGAAATCCGAAAAGGTATCAACGACCTGCGCGTATCCCTTCGAAATCGATGCAGGATCGGTGTCATTGACAACCGTTTTAATCTCATGAACGGTGAGGTTAACTGTCTGGCGGATTTCATTGATTGTATAGCCATGTTCTCGCGAGAGGTGCGTACCGAACGCAATGATCTCGGTAGTGAAATCGACATTTTTTCCCATTGCATTAAGCAGTGGGGTATAAATGCCAAAATCGGCTCTGGAACTTGTCAATACACCTACTTTCATTCGAAATCTTCTCGTTTTAACAGCGTTCCTGATTTCAGGTTTCTGAGAACGCGTTTACCCACAACTTGGTCAATCTCCATTGGAGAAATTCCATTTCCGGGGCGAAGCATGATGAGATCTCCCGCAGCGATTACATGTCCTTCTTCCAGATTCTGATTCGTATGAATACTTTTTCTGGCAGCCGATATATTTTTAAGTTCTGATTGACTCGGTTCCTTCATCCCGGATCCTTCAATGGCTTGTTCAATGTTGCGAATACCTATAACCATGGCTTTCAATTCAACCGGAGTGAGCGACGCGGCATGATCGGGTCCGGGTAAGGATTGATCCAGGGTAAAATGCTTTTCAATGATTTTTGCACCAAGTGCTACGGCTGCGATAGGAACCTCAATTCCCAGCGTATGATCCGAATAGCCGATCTCGACGTTAAACGAATCCCGAATGTCATGCATTGCGTACAGATTCACGTCTGACATATCTGTTGGATATTGCGTATTACAATGCAATACAGAAATCGAGTTTCTGGCAACACCTGATTCAGTTAATGTGTTAATCGCGTTGCTAATTTCTTCTTTCGTGGCCATCCCTGTGGAAACAATCACGGGTTTTCCTTTGCCTGCTATGTGTTGCAGATAGGGCTTGTTCGTGATTTCACCAGATGGAACTTTGAAGAAGTCGCAACCTAGTTTATCCAGAAAATCGATGCTTTCCTGATCGAATCCCGTCGAAAGAAACTTAATCTTGTTGTCGCGTGCGTGAGCGATCAATTTGGGATACCATCCTTCCGAAATTTCCAACTGTTTCAACATGGTAAACTGCGAATCGCCCTGTTGTGTGTTTTCTATCTGATACGCTGCTTTTTGTGCTTTTTTATGGACGAGGTTTTCCGTCTTAAAGGTTTGGAATTTGATGTAATCGGCACCTGCATTTGCCGCTTCTGAAATGAGTGAGAGTGCTTTATTGAGATCACCGTTGTGATTGACACCTGCTTCTGCTATTATGATCACTGACTTTTTCACAATATGCGTTTCATTTCTGCAGGAACTCCGGCCCACAATTCGTTGTCAGGGATGTCCTCCAGCACTACCGATCCGGCGCCTACGATCGCATATTTACCAATGGTAATTCCTTCTTTGACCGTGACATTTGCGCCTAAAAAAGCTCCTTTTTTCACCGTAACATTTCCGGCGATTGCACAACCCGGAGCGAGATGAACATAATCTTCAACCACACATTCATGTTCCACAATGCTGCCTGAATTTACAATAACTCCATCACCCAAAACGGCTATAGCATTCACAATGGCATTGGGACCAATCAGCGTACTTTGCCCAACTTTTGCGGATGATGAAACAGATGCCGTTGGATGCACTGCTTGAATTTCTTCAAGTTTGTTTTGCCGGATCCACTGCACAAATTTTTCGCGAAGGGAATTGGACCCAACTGCTGGAAATACGGGGCCAAGTGAGCGAATACGATCAATATCTACGGTACTCTCACTCCCTAAATACTCGAGTTCCTTGGGGTTTTTTTCTTTTTGTTCCGTATCCAAATAGGCTGACGCTCGAAATTCGGGGAGCAAGCAATCCGACGCGACGTAGGCGTGTCCGGAATAACCAAGAAGTACTGTATTACGTGCACTCATAATCGTACGCTACTCGGAATGTTTACGAGATGTTGCTCGATAAATATACTTGTTTTCAAATCTCCATGTTTCGCATCCTTCATGTAGGGAAGTCGATGTAACAGCGACCAAATCGGTCGTGTCATTACACCAGAATCGTTTGTTTCCGCTAAAAATGTATCGCGATCAGCTGGATTTTCCAGTAGAATTGCGTTCAGCCAGTAGTTGGATAGACAGCTCTCGGGCTCACTGATGAATTGTTCATCGCGATTGGAAAAGAATGCTTGATATTCTGAAGCTGTAGCTCGCTTGTTTTCAATGAATTCATCCAGTTTCTCAAGTTGAGCGCATGCCAAAGCCGCATTGATATTCGGACAGCGATAATTGTATCCGAGATGGTCATGATTGTATTCCCAGCGATGCGGTATTTTGGCTTGCGTACTCAGATGTTTTGCTTTTTTTGCGAGCTCAGCGTCATTCGTCACAATAATTCCGCCTCCTCCACACGTAATGGTCTTATTTCCGTTGAAGCTAAAAATTCCTAGAGTACCGAATGTTCCTGTGTGTTGATCTTTGTAGTAAGAACCAATCGACTCGGCGGCGTCTTCTACGAGTTGAACATTGTGCGCATCACAAATGGAAATGAGCGCATCAATCTCTAGAGGAATACCAAAAGTGTGCATAGGGACAACTGCTCCTACCCGCTGATTCGTAGGAGTGTAAATGGCTTCTCCGTTACGCATTTCAACAGATTCAAAAAAGGTTCGAAGTGCCTTAGTTGACATACCCAGTGTATGTTGATCTACATCCACGAAGTAGGGAGAGGAACCTGTGTATTCAATTGCATTGGCTGTAGCTGCAAAACTCAGAGATTGCGTTACGACGATATCATTCTGTTTCACTCCTGCGAGCACAAGGGACAAGTGAAGAGCTGCGGTCCCGTTTACAACGGCAACGGCATATTTCGCGCCCGTATAATCAGCCATCATTTGTTCAAATCGATCCACGTATTTTCCCACAGAAGAAACAAAGGTTGAATCGATGCAATCGCTGAGGTATTTTTTCTCGTTCCCGACGAATTTGGGCTCGTGCAACG
>JAURNA010000241.1 GCA_030830385.1 Crocinitomicaceae bacterium
GACCTGGCTACTGAACACGACGGTCGGCGTTGCACAATTGAACCCTCTGGCAGACATCAAAATTTTCCCGAATCCCACAACAGAGCAGATTCGGTGGAACACGCAAGAACCCCTATCGTCTGTAGAGCTCAGAACCTTGGATAACAAGCTCGTTCAGTATGCGGCGGATCCAGGCACAGGAATCATGAAGTTAGAAGACACCGCGGAAGGAAATTATTTACTGGTTGTACGCTCTGAATCCGGTCATGTTGCCACTGAGCAGATCGTAGTACGATAGCATGAAGCAGATTGTGTTGCCGTTTTTTTTCTCTGTCTGTATGCTTTCGGGAAAAGCGGCAACTGTCTATGAACATCTCTACATTACAGCGGATTCATTAGAGTTGGTGGACGGGGTTAAGATTCCGCATGCCACGTTTTCCGGGAGCCCTGTCTTTTCACCTAAAAACCATCGGATTCTCCTCAACGTGGGAGATCAACTCGACCTTTGGGTTCACAACCTGGACTCAATCGAACACGAATTCGCCGTGTACCAGTTAACAGGAAATCAGCTGATCGCTCCGGGTGATTCGATACAAGTCATTCAAACCTTCTCCAATCCGGGGTTACACATTTACCATGATCCGAAGAATTTTCCGGATTACACCTCGCTCGGATTGGGAGGGATGATCGTTGTAAAAGATCACAACCATGCATCCTTTTATTGGAACATCAAAGAGCATGCGCTCGGATCAAATTCAACCATTCTGAATGGAGGTACTGTGAATTGGGGGGATTACAATCCCGACTATTTCACCCTAAATGGCCGAAGCAATCCTGAGATAAATAACGATGTGGATGCCCGAGTTACAGGAAATGTGGGTGATACCCTAATGATTTACGTCGCAAATACCGGGCAAAGCATTCACTCGCTTCATTTCCACGGTTATCACGTTAAGGTTGTGTATGCAAGCGACCACTCGTTCCGGGTGGGGTGGATGAAAGATACACAGCCAGTTTCCGCGATGGAAGGATTGATTCTCGAACTAATCCCTGATCAAAGCGGAGAGTATCCGGTCCATGATCACAACCTGGTGGCGACGACCGGAGGAAACGTATACCCATACGGAATGTTTACCACACTATTGATTGACCCTTGAAATGGATGCTCTGTATACCCTTTTTACTTTTCGGATGTACATCATTCGGACAAGCGGATACTGTGATAAGCTTAATTTCAAAGGTGGACATTGCTCCTCAATATCAGTTGCACGACGGAAATAAAGTCATGCTCATGGGGTACTCGAATACCATCGGAGGCAGCATACATCTTCCGTCCCCAACAATCGAGCTTCGGGAAGGAGATTCTGTTGAATTGAACTTGTGGAACCTCTCACAGGGACCGCCACATACAATTCATTTGCATGGATTGGATGTAAACCAACAAAATGATGGAGTCCCCATGCTGTCATTCGCCGTTGCGCATGACGATACGGGAACATATCGATTCAAAGTACCCCACCCGGGAACCTACGTGTATCACTGTCATGAAACCTCTGTACTTCATGTCCAGGCGGGAATGTACGGACTGCTGATTGTGCGCCCTCAGTCTGCCGACACACTCACATGGGACGGCGGATACGCGTTCCATTCCGAGCGCGCGTGGTTACTTACTGAATTGGATACCAATTGGCACGTAGATTCAATCATCAACCACACGTATGACCCCCTCGCTACTACACACGAGATATTGGACTACAATCCTCAGCATTTTTTGATCAACGGGCTCTCGGAACACCAATTGATCGGCAACGTTGAGCTGAACGCAGCGAAAGATGAGATCGTGTACTTAAGGTTGGCCGGGATTGGATACCTTGGCAATCAGGTCGTATTTCCGCCTGAATTGAACGCTACGGTAATTTCTTCAGATGGAAGACCCATTCCAACGGCACTTCAGCTGGACACGCTGGAGATCATGCCCGGCGAACGATATGGAGTTCTGCTGCAATCATCTGTTGATTTGAACAGTGTACTATCCGTGGACTACTTTGACCTGAATACGGGCTCGGTTGTCAATACACAAAACGTTAATGTGACAGTTGAAGGCTTGGTTGGACACGACGAATTACAGGAACCGAATGAATGGACGATTTACCCGAATCCATCCACTGACGTTATTACGCTAAAAGCCCCCGATTTACCAGCCGGAGAGTATGAAATTTTCGCAATTACGAACTCAGGAATGATTGCGGCGCATCAACAGATTAACTTGATGCAACCAAAAGAATTGATTCACCTGGATTTGTCTGATTTACAATCAGGGACATATACCATTGTACTTGCGACAAACAAATCCATTCTCATCGATAAGCTAATCCTTTTAAAGCCATAATTATGAAACAATTCACTGCACTTTATTTCTTCGGAATTGCATGGAGTCTCAATGCTCAAAGCGTTGAACTTAATCTGCATCACCAATTTGATGGGTCGGATTTCGCTTACGGAACCAATTATTTTCTCGACGATGGAACCGCTGTTAAATTTGATCGGGTTCAATACTACCTATGCGGATTTAATCTCACACACGATGGAGGACAGTCTACAGTTGTGAATGACTCATACATCCTGGCGAGCGCTAACGTAACGAATTATACGATTGGGAACGCAACGGTTTCCACGATCGAAGGAATCAGTTTTGATTTGGGAGTGGATTACAATGCCAATCACCTTGGCACAGGAAGCTGGCCCGGGAATCACCCGTTGTCTGCCCAATCGCCGTCCATGGATTGGGGTTGGCCTGCAGGATACTTCTTCTTTGTAATTGACGGCTTTGTAGATAACAACGGAGATGGAATCCCCAACGAAGCATTTCAGTTACGCGGATTGGGCGATGCCCTCCTGCGCAATGTAAGTTTCTCCGGATTGACGATGAGTGGCAATATAGTGGATATGTATGTAAATATCGCCGACTGGGTAAAAAACCTGATACTTGAAAACGTAGGATTTGATCACAGCGGAAGCGCGAACAATGTGCAGGTGGCAGATAACACAAACGCCGAGACCGTCTTTACTATGCAATCGAATGCATCTGCATCTCTGGAAGAAATTACAGAGGAGAACAAAGTATATGCAAATTATACACTGGAATATGCCCCCACACTATTTTATGATCTCATAACATCCCGAAAGGTTGATCTGACAATTATCGATATGAACGGACGGGTCGTTTTGGAATCGACGGATTTGGATCCGGAAGGAAATTTCTTCATCAAAAAAGAGCTTCCGTCAGGATCATATGTAGCTACATTTTCGAACGAAGAAGTGGAAGCGAGCTGTAATTTTATTGTTCGACGCTAGAAAAGATGATCCGCTTTGCCGGTTCATATGTAATCGCCTTTTTGATTTTGGGCCTTCTTCTTCCCTTTGGTGAGGAGACCGGAAGTCTCTTTACCAGCGGGCCATTAGTAAACCCATTAGACTCAACCGAAGTGCGGGAGCGGGCTGCTGTAGAATTGGGTCGATTTCTGTTCTACGATCCAATTTTGTCAAGGGATTCAACAGTATCCTGTTCGAGTTGTCATCAGCAGTCATTAGCGTTCACGGATGGCCGTACTACAAGTGTTGGAATCAGGGATCGGATCGGAATCCGAAACGCGCCGTCACTCGTCAATGTAAAAAACCGACCATATTTGTTATTGGACGGGGTGAACCCTTCGTTGGAAGCTCAGATACAGACACCTATTCAGGAACATGCAGAATTCGATTTTCACATCCTGTTGATTGTGGAGCGGCTCAAACGGAACCCACAATACGTGCGACTTTCCGAAATTGCATACGATCATGAGTTCGACCACAGGACTGTTTTTAATTCCATTGCAAGTTTCGAGCGAACCATTGTTGGAAGCGACTCTCCCTATGATCGATTCCTCCGTGGAGATTCAAATGCACTAACCGAAAGTCAAAAACGCGGAAAAAAACTGTTTTTTGAGACGTTATATTGCGGTGAGTGTCATGCCGGGAATGATCTGACGAATGATGCACTGCTCAATAACGGACTTTATACAGTATATGCGGATTTGGGAAGAATGCGACTCACAGAAAAGGAGGCGGACAGAGCGGTTTTTAAAGTTCCGACAATCCGAAATATAGCAATCACAGCTCCGTACATGCACAATGGGAGCATGACGACATTGGATGCGGTACTTGATCATTATATGAGTGGGGGCAAAGATCATCCGGCAAAGGGATCACAAATCATTCCATTTCGGTTAAGTGATCGTCAGCGTACGGACCTGTTGGCCTTCCTGGAGTCCCTTACGGACTCAACGGTTCTCTCAAATCCCACGTTGTCTTCACCCTTTCAATAAGGAGTCAATTTAACAACGATTGCTGCTTCTTGGACAATAGCCGTTTTTACGCTTCGGGCGGTGTCAATTCCAGGGCCTGAAGATGTGCCTTTTCAGCATCGACTGAATCTCCCGCTTGTTGATATTTCGTCTAATGCCGCGCGTATGGAGTGGGCACAAGAGTCTGGGCGAGATTTTTGCCAGGCAAGAATGCCTGATCAATCAGACTCTGTTCGTATCAATTGATCCGAAAGGCAGGAATGATAACCTCCATTGAAAATAGGGTAAATACAATTGAGAACGGATTCGGTACGTTCTCCAATTTCATTCTCAGAAGGAACCACCAGGTCTGTTTTCGTTTTTCGGAAAAATTCTTTGGTTCGGCAGATGCGCTTCGATACAGTGTCTTCCAATCAGAGAAAGGCACGCA
>JAURNA010000242.1 GCA_030830385.1 Crocinitomicaceae bacterium
AAAAACTGGAAGTTGAATTCGATCTCATCTCCCAACGCCTCGAAGTCAAATTCGAAGACAACGGCATCAAACGTCGGAAAACCTGACAGTTCTGTAAGGTCAACATCTCCCAAAGTTGAGAAAGACGTTGACGTCATCGCGGAACTATTCGGTCCTACTGCATCGTAGATATTACCGGTACTCAAAATTACTCCTGAGTTCACGCCTAAATCCGTTCCAACGTATTGAAAATAACCATATTGAAGGGGATTTCCATTGATCGTTGCGTTGAACACATTAATGTTTGGACCAGCAAGATTATTTCCTAATTGTTGGGCTGTATACCCGTTCGTTACCGTAAGTTGACCCGTGGAATATTGATACCCTACTGTAAAAAGTAAGGCCAGCAAAGTGAGTTTTCCTAAATAATTCATGATGTGTGTAGAATGAAGCCGCAATTTACGTAAAGTTGAGCAGAGTTAAATCCTTTATTCGGTACTCAAACTATTATTCTTATCGATATGTAAAACCGAATATTAGTCAGTATAAAGAAGGTATTTGCTCCGGATGTGTCGGAAACCGTCCAGACTTTCTTTCCATGTTTCGTGAATGGCCTCATTCGTCATCCCCGATTTTATCTGGGATAGTAAGATGTTATTACCTGCAAGCAGGTTGAAAAACTTCTCCTTTCCATCGAAGAGTTGGGTTTTGAGGAGATTGCTGGAATTCAAAAGAAAGCTCAAATCAATGGCATTCATTCGGTGGTAATTCGTATCGTTCAGGTTGTATCCATGGCACACCTCACCATTGAATTTCGGTTTTTTTGATCCGTAACCCGGTTTGGGAGTAAACGAAAACTCAGTTTTCGGAAATTTAGGATGCCCATACCTTTCAAATGGGCCTTCGGTACCTCGCCCGACTGTGACCGTCGTTGCTTCTAAAAGGCACAGGCTGGGGTACAATTGAATCGAAACATCTGACCTCAAATTGGGAGATGGAGGAACAGGTAACGAGTAAGGTGTCTGGTGATAGTAGTTGTCGCAGGGAATTACCTGTAAATCGCACTGTTTATTCGATTCTAACCAGCCTTCGCCATTGATCATTTTTCCGTATTCACCGATCGTCATTCCGTACACAATCGGTACAGGATGCATCCCTACGAACGACTTGTAGTTCATGTCCAATACAGGACCGTCGATATAATGCCCGTTCGGGTTGGGACGATCAAGAACAATCACCGGAATGTTGTTTTCTGCGCAGGCTTCCATCACATAGTGGAGCGTGGAAATATAGGTGTAAAATCGAACACCTACATCTTGAATGTCAAATACAACCACATCCAATCCGCTCAACTGAACTGCTGTCGGTTTTTTGTTCTGTCCATACAATGAAACCACAGGCAGCCCGGTTCGTTTATCTTTCGCAGAACTTACGTACTCTCCTGCATCTGCATCTCCACGGAATCCATGTTCCGGAGAGAAGACTTTTTTGACTTTTACCCCCAATGATAGTAAGGAATCCACGAGATGAACTTCATCAATGAGCGAGGATTGATTTCCGACGATTCCGACCGTCTTTCCCTTTAGCAAAAACACGTACTGATCTGTTCTCTCGGCACCAACAACTATCGGTATTTCGGCCGAAATAGAATCGTTCTCTTCTACCGCCACTGAAATTGGTCCGGAAGGTTGTGTCTGGCTGCATGATACCGTCGAGAGAATCAAAAGGCTTTTCAAGCAAAAAAGCTTTGCGTACTTTAGTCGAAAAATTTGATGCCGATTGGCCTTTGAGTATTTCATATCACGGAAGACACTAAAAAGTGTTGTACAAGGTAAGAAAGTTTCCAAACCCATTGTTCGAATTTCAGTGATCAGCATTGCCTTGGCAATGATTGTAAACCTGATCACCATTTCTGTTGTCACTGGTTTTCAGCAAAAAGTGCGCCAGAAAGTTAGTGGTTTTGGTTCTCACATCCTGATTATGAGTGCAGGCGAATCGAGTATGCACGAAAGTGAGCCCGTACGAAAAGACCAGCCGTTTTTGGATATGATCCGCTCCGATGCAGGAATCCGAACCGTCCAACCTGTTGGTTACAAGCCTGTTTTGTTTCAATCTGAGGAGCAAGAAACGACCTACAAACTCTCCAATGGAAAGGACACAACGGAATGGAGTTATCAGGTGCAAGGTGCGGTGATCAAAGGAGTAGAACCCACGTACGACTGGGATTTTTTCAAGCAGCATCTGAAGGAAGGAAAACTTCCGGATTTCCATCAAGATACATGCCAGAATCACGTGGTGATATCCCGCAGACTTGCCGCTGATTTGGGTTATGAAGTAGGACAAGACGTCAGTGCTTTTTTCGTACGAAATTCACCCGTTAAACGAAAATTCAAGGTTACCGGAATTTATGAAACCGGTCTGGAAGAATTTGATCGTCAAATTGTAATCGGTAGCCTGAAAACCGTTCAGGAACTCAATGATTGGGGTATTCAGGCATCGATTATTGTTGCTGATACGCTGATCAATGGTAATTTGGTTGTAAAGGCCGAAGCCTCCGGAGGAAATGGGAATTATCGATACGATTGGGGGAACGGTTTCGAAACCTACCTTGGATTTCCCATTTGTCCGGTGCGCGACACAACCATCCGATTGATCATCAGTGACTATTGGACAGATATTCGTGCCGGTGTTGAGGAAACGACTTTGCCTGACACGGCATACCTGGATATCCATGTGGAAAAATCGAACGGGTTGCCCTGCAGTTTTCAATTGGACGAGTTGGACGAGCTTCCACGGGAAATCATCCGTGAGGATGGGATGACCTTCGCTGTGGAAGACGATGGAAACCGATTTGTTTTCACGCGACGAGACGGAAAAGGGTCATCGCATGCGTACGCCGGAGGATTTGAAATCACTGTCAACCATTGGGATGATCTGGAAGAAACACTTGACAGAACCCACCGAACGGTAGCGATGACGATCACACCTTACGACGAATTGTTGCAAACCAGCAGCATCATGGAAAACCAGCCGGATATTTTCATGTGGCTTGGCTTTCTCGACGTCAACGTGATTATCATTTTGACGCTCATGGTGGTGATCGGCATTATCAACATGGGGTCCGCACTACTCGTTCTTATCCTTATACGATCCAACTTCATTGGAATCATGAAAGCAATGGGTTCAACAAATTGGAGCATCCGCAAAATTTTCCTGATACAGGCCGCTTTCCTAATCGGTCGTGGAATGATTTGGGGAAATATCATCGGTGTTGGCTTGTGTTTAATTCAACAGTATTCGGGAATTATTTCGCTCAATCCGGAAGTTTATTATCTGAATCAGGTTCCGATTCAACTCGATTGGGTGCATTGGCTACTACTTAACCTGGGCACGCTGCTGGTTTGTATTTCCGCTTTGATTATACCCAGCGTAGTTATCACACGCATTGATCCGGTAAAAGCCATCAAATTCAACTCGTAATTTTCACGTCCAGGCAAAAAAATCACGTTCTCCCGAGAAGTACCGTACAAATGGTGAAATGCTCCAATCTTAAAGGCGTCAGAAACATACATACTAAGTTGAACTACCACCCTGACCATGGGTCCCGGTGACAAGAAACAAAGAGAGAATTGGTGCTACGCTTCGCATGAACTTTCTGCGAAAGAGCTCTGAAAAAGGTTGAAAACGCACGAAGTTATGCTTATTCCGTCACCAACCGAACGTACTGGAAATCCTCGTATTTGGACCTGTTCGACGCATCGTTCTCGTATTCCGGACCTTGCACCGCTGAAGTTTCCACAATGATAACGACTTGGTTGGAAACGCCTTTTTTCTGGAACCATTGAACGAGATCGTATTTGATATTTTCAGCACGCAAACGAGCGAGTTTCTCATTGCTTCCAAACTTTTTCGTTGGTACGTGTGATGCCGAAGAATTCACCTTGATTGTTACCGAGCCTCTGCCGTCTTTCAGCTGATTGAGAATCTCACGCGTAAACTTCTTCATTTTTCTTCC
>JAURNA010000243.1 GCA_030830385.1 Crocinitomicaceae bacterium
CCACCGTGGAAACAGGGATAATCGAACGGATACCGTTGTCAAAAGCAGAGCATATTGCAGATGTAGCGCGCAGAACATCTATGACAACGACAATTTCGTATTCCCCTTTAAAGTACTCATATTCGCCGGGTGTATAACAAACCTCGATGCGTTTCCGTTCATCCATGCTTCAAAATTAGAAGAATTTATGAATATGAATCGTTCGTTTCTTCAATTGCCGACCCTGCCAGTTGAGGCTTTACGTAGCGAACATCGAACCAAAATGTCCCGAAAGGAAGAATGGATGCAAGCAAGGCGAGAAAAGTGACTTTTAGTGACCAGGAAGCCCGGGAACGAAGGAGATAGACGTAAATGACATAAACCATGAAAAGTACTCCGTGGATGATCCCGATGACCTTGTTGGGGGTTCCCATTTCCATCATGTATTTGAGCGGCATCGAAATTCCAAAAAGCATGAGGTAGGAAATTCCTTCGAGCCAGCCAATGATTCGGAATTGTTTCAGGAGAGCATTCATAGAGATTTCAATTGTTTTTCAAGTGCAAATAATTCATCGCGAAGTCTCGCCGCTTCAATGAAGTCGAGATTTTTCGCTGCTTTTTCCATCTGACTTTTGGTATGCTTCATTGCCTTTTGCAGTTGCTCTTCAGACATGTATGCGACTACGGGATCTGCAGCGAACTGAGACGTTTCGGTCTGCGAATAATCCGTTGGGCCGTCGCCATCCGCAACCTTGGTAGATCCCAGGATTTTCTCGCGCGATTTTTTTATCGGAGCAGGAGTAATGCCGTGTTCTGTGTTGTATGCTTCCTGAATTGTTCTTCTGCGCATGGTTTCGTCAATGGTACGCTGCATCGAATCTGTAACTCGATCTGCATACATGATAACCATTCCGTTGACGTTGCGCGCTGCACGCCCTACCGTTTGCACAAGCGACCGTTCGTTTCTCAAAAAACCTTCTTTGTCAGCATCAAGAATTGCAACCAATGAAACTTCAGGTAAATCCAACCCTTCCCGAAGCAGGTTTACACCAATCAATACATGGAATTCACCCAACCGCAACTGACGCAGAATCTCAACACGTTCAATGGTGTCGATGTCGGAGTGAATGTAGCGGCAAAGCATCCCCAGACGATCGAGGTACTTTTGCAATTCCTCCGCCATTCGTTTGGTCAACGTCGTCACAAGTGTTCGTTCATCACGATCAACGCGCACTTGAATTTCCTGAATAAGGTCGTCGATTTGATTGCGACTCGTTCGCACATCAATCAATGGATCCAGCAAGCCTGTCGGACGAATGACTTGTTCAACGATAATGCCTTCGGATTTTTCAATTTCATAGTCCGCGGGCGTTGCCGAAACATAGATTGTCTGATGAAGTATCGACTCGAACTCTTCGAATTTTAAAGGGCGATTGTCCATGGCCGCCTGAAGTCGAAAACCGTATTCAACCAAATTGATTTTACGGGCGCGATCACCTCCGTACATGGCGCGTACTTGTGGAATGGTAACGTGGCTCTCGTCGATAACCATAAGAAAGTCATCCGGAAAATAATCCAACAGACAGAAGGGACGCTGACCTGCTTCTCGTTTGTCGAAATAGCGAGAATAATTTTCAATTCCTGAGCAATACCCGAGTTCACGAATCATTTCGAGGTCGTGAACCGTGCGCTCTTTCAAACGCTCACTTTCTTCAATTTTTCCTTCTTTTCGGAAGTTTTCTACCTGAACAACCATGTCTTCACCAATCATTTCGATGGCCAGACGAGTCGTTTCCGGATTCGAAACAAATATGTTGGCAGGGTAGATGGAAATTTCTTCAAACGCTTCGATTTGTTCGTTGGTCTTCGGATCAATCGCTGTTAACGCTTCGATTTCATCCCCCCAAAACGCAATGCGAATGGCGTAATCGGCATAGGCGAGGTGAACATCGACGGTATCTCCTTTGACCCGGAATTTTCCACGGTCAAAATCACCGTTGGATCGGGCATATAGATTTTCAACCAATTTGAACAACAGCTTGTTTCGCGCAATCAACTGCCCATTTTTCAGATGGATGATGCTCTCGGCAAATTCCACTGGATTTCCAATTCCATAAATACACGAAACCGACGCAACAACAATCACGTCACTTCTTCCGGACAGCAGGGCAGAGGTGGCCGATAGGCGCAGTTTCTCAATTTCATCGTTCACCGATAAATCCTTCTCGATGTACGTGCCGGTTACCGGAAGAAAGGCTTCCGGTTGATAATAATCGTAGTACGAAACGAAGTACTCAACAGCATTTTTCGGGAAGAACTGCTTGAACTCTCCGTAGAGTTGAGCCGCGAGTGTTTTGTTGTGAGCAAGGATCAGAGTCGGACGGTTCAGAGACTTCACCACGTTGGCCACGGTGAATGTTTTCCCACTGCCCGTTACACCGAGGAGGGTCTGATGCGCCGCTCCTTGTTCAAGTCCTTCTATCAATTGGCGAATTGCCTCCGGTTGATCTCCGGTTGGGGAAAAATCTGACACCAAATCGAAATCCATGGGGCAAAAATATCAATAAAGAAGCAGGAGACGGGAGCGCGTGGTAGAATTCGTTAATACGTGTGAATACTAGAAGTGAATTTCGAATATTTTTTGTATATTTATAATGAAGGTTCCAGTCATCAGACGAATCTTCCGGCGTTGAGGCAAATCGTTGAGTGAAACGATTCCTGAACGATCCCATCAGGAGTTGTCCGCGGTTTTGGGTAGAATTCATACTTTTGCGCCGTGGATTATCTGATTCTTTTACTCGGATTAGCTGTCCTCATCGTCGGTGGTGAGGTACTCGTTCGTGGAGCAGTTGGGTGTTCGGCGGCATTCAGAATTTCTCCGCTCGTGATCGGTATGACCGTTGTGTCATTTGGAACCTCGGCTCCGGAGTTATTGGTGAGCGTCCAAAGTGCGATGAACGGAAATTCCGGAATCGCGATAGGAAACGTCGTAGGTTCCAACATCGCAAACATTGCACTCGTTTTGGGATTGACCGTGCTGATTTTTCCGATCATAGTCGAAAGACAGACGAAGATCATCGACTACCCCATGATGATGCTTGCCACAGTGTTGTTATTTGCCTTTTCTTTCGATGGTGTCATTGATTGGTGGGAAGGAACAATTCTCTTCGGGATTCTGCTGGTCTTCACCATCTCGATCATCACCAATTCACGGAGGAACACGAAGCGGGCAGAAACGGACAACGAATTCGAAAGTGCAATGAAAATGCCGGTTTGGAAGGCAGGTATCTTTTTAATCATCGGACTGGTTGCCCTGTATTTCGGTTCAGAATGGTTTGTAGACGGAGCCGTGGGTATCGCTGAGACCTTACTTGCCGACAACGAAGACAAAGACAGCATCATTGGCGTGACAGTCGTTGCTTTTGGAACGAGCGCCCCGGAATTGGTCGCATCCACAGTAGCTGCCTTCAGAAAGCAGAGTGATATTTCTGTCGGAAACCTCATTGGTTCCAATATTTTCAATGTGTTCGCCGTCATTGGAATTACATCCATGGTAAAGCCCATTGAAATCTCGGATAAAGTCTTGCATTTCGACATGCTCTGGATGGGAGGCATTGCCCTTGCAATGGTTCCGGTTTTATGGTTTGGAAAGAGAATCGGCCGCCTGAAAGGAACGCTTTTGATTCTCTCGTACGCGGCATATGTTGCTGTCATTCTGCTCAAAATTCAAGGGGTGATTTAACCGTTAAAAACTTCTTGGGTTTTTGCGTCGATATCCCTTAGTGATTGGTTACCTTTGGGCAAATATTTTTCAACGAATGAAGATTTACAACAACATTCTCGAGACAATCGGAGATACCCCACTGGTAAAAATCAACGCATTAACGAAGGAGGTAAAAGCTACTGTTTTGGCAAAAGTTGAGACGACCAACCCCGGGAATTCAGTCAAGGATCGAATGGCACTCAAGATGATTGAAGATGCTGAAGAGCAAGGGTTGATCCGGCCGGGAGGAACCATCATTGAGGGAACTTCAGGAAACACGGGAATGGGATTGGCATTGGCCTGCATTGTGAAAGGATATAAACTCGTTTGCGTTTTGAACGATAAGCAGTCCAAGGAAAAAATGGACATCCTGCGTGCGGTCGGAGCTGAAGTGGTTGTTTGTCCAACTGCCGTTGATCCGGATGACCCAAGATCGTACTATTCGGTGTCCAAACGGCTGGCGGCTGAAACGCCGAATTCATGGTACGTGAACCAATACGATAACCTTTCGAACCGCACGGCTCATTACGAGCAAACCGGACCCGAAATCTGGGAACAAACCGAAGGAAAAATCACACACTTTGTGGTGGGTGTTGGAACCGGTGGAACCATTTCAGGCGTTGGGAAATACTTAAAAGAGAAAAATCCGGCAATTAAGGTTTTAGGAGTGGATGCCTATGGGTCCATTCTTAAAAAGTTCCATGAAACATCTGATTTCGATACAAAAGAGATTTATCCGTACAGAATTGAAGGTTTGGGA
>JAURNA010000244.1 GCA_030830385.1 Crocinitomicaceae bacterium
ATTCTATTTCTTTTGTTCCATCATAAAAATCTCCAATGCCTGCAAATCTGTGTTGCAAACGACGAAGTCTACTCCTTTTATGCCCATGTTGAACATGTGATTCACGGCGTTACCACCACCACCACCAACACCGATCACCTTTATGATCGAACGTTGTTTTTCTCCTTTCGGCAATTCAAAATCCATCCTTAGTTGTTTTTAATCAATTAGTTGTTGTTCGTTCGTCTCTATTCGTCTTCTTCTGCAAACCAGGTTTTCCCTTTCTGAATGATTGTGTCAAAGAAGGACCCTCTTGTTTTTTCAGAATGTGTTTTCACTTCTCCGGTGGATGCGGCTTCCGGCTGGGTGATTTTGTCCAGATCTTCAAATCCTTTCAATACCAATCCAATTCCCGTTGCATACATGGGACTCATCACAGCCTCCGTATTTGTATTTGCCAAATGCTCGGTCGGGTACCCCAAACGCGTATCCATTCCCGTTACATACTCGAACAGTTGCGTGATGTGTTTGAGTTGAGATCCACCACCTGTTACGACGATTCCACCAATGAGCTTCTTCTCGTAACCTGAATTGCGGATTTCGTAGTGTACAAGATCGATGATTTCCTCCATGCGGGCCTGAACGATACTCGCGAGGTTCCGCAGTGTGATTTCTTTCGGTGCACGACCACGCAAACCAGGGATGGCGACTACCTCGTTTTCCTGACTTTCGCTGGCCAATGCCGAACCAAACTTTTGCTTCAGTTTCTCTGCCTGGCGTTTCATGATGGTACATCCCTCTTTGATGTCTTCAGTGATGACGTTTCCTCCAAATGGAATAACCGCTGTATGGCGGATGATTCCCTCGTGAAAAATCGCGACGTCTGTTGTTCCGCCTCCGATGTCAACCAGAACCACTCCTGCTTCTTTCTCCTCATCGGTGAGAACAGCATCAGCAGATGCGATTGGCTCAAGAACAATGTCTTTCACTTTCAAACCGGAGCGCTCTACACACTTGTGGATGTTCATCGACGCGCCCACATTTCCGGTAATGATATGGAAATTCGCTTCCAGACGAACACCTGACATCCCGATTGGGTCTTTGATTCCCTGCTCGTTATCCACGATGTACTCTTGCGGCAAAACCGTGATGATTTGCTCACCCGGTGGCATTGCCATTTTGTACATGTCGTCTACCAGCTTATCGATGTCCTTTTGGGAAATTTCATTTTCCAGGTTCGTTCGCGTATGAATTCCGCGGTGTTGAATACTCTTGATGTGCTGTCCGGCAATCCCGACATTCACCGTATTAATTTTCAATTGGCCATCCACACGGTTTTGTGCTTCTTCCACAGCACCTGTAATTGAGTGGATCGTTTTCTCGATGTTAGAGACCATTCCACGCATTACACCGAGCGACTCGGTTTTCCCCATGGAGAGAATTTCAATTTTACCGTGCTCATTGCGGCGCCCCACGAAACAAGCAATCTTCGTAGTACCAATATCGAGTCCAACAATAATTTTACTCATTTTACTTTCCTTGTCTGCTATTCGGCAGATGGTTTTTTACAAACTATCTGGTTGTCGTACTTCAAACTAATCTCCGAGTATGTGTTCCATCCCACGTTGGGCATTCCCTCTCTGTAGAAAATTTTCAACTTTTCAAACTTCTCACGAACCTCTTTGTCGGAGCAGGCCGATCCGAATACGATCTTTTGGCTACCGACCAACGGCACCAAAACAAAGTCTCCGTTTTTTTTCAATTGAATCTGACTGACCAAAGAACGGAGTACCGGATCATAACAAACATAGCTGGAAATTCGATAGATATCATCCAGTTTCTGAATACTTATTAAGGAATCGTTGTTAATAATTTCAGGTACTGAAGCCGCGTCAATTCTGTCTTTGATCTCTCCTGTAACAACCGGAACACGTGCGGTGTGCCGATTCGATGTTTCAACGATGTATCCGTCTTTGTCAAGGTAAAACGATTCACCGAATACATTGAACACTCTGGCAATGGGTTCGCGCAGGTTCACATCGACCTTCCACTCGCTACCAATCCGAGTGAAAACTTCCACGGATTTAACCTGTGAAATGTTTCGGATGTATTTCTCAATTTCCTCTGTATCCAGTTGCTCATAGGTCTGTCCATCGTAAATCAATCCTTCTGCCTTCAACATGGACACCAACTCTTCGTCTGTAATGAAAACGTCTTCGCCCACTTTATGAATGATCGCCTCGGGATCACCTGCAACCGTCGCTAATTGATGCTGTTGAACCATCGCAATCAACGCAATGACGCCAGCTGAAAACAAGACCCAAAACGCTATTTTCAAGCCCTTTTTCATGATTCAGTGAGTCGATTCGCAATTTGTGGTACAATCCGATCGATGTCTCCTGCACCGATTTTTAACAATACTTCACGCTCCGGAGAAGTGACAAAATCACCGGCATCTTCCCGCGTCATGTGGAATTTCTTATCGAGTGCTACTTTCTCCAGCAAGCGCTCACTTGTAATGCCTTCGATGGGCAATTCACGCGCCGGATAAATGGGCAGAAGTACCAATTCGTCCAACTTGGACAGCGAGGCCGCAAACTCATCGAAAAAGTCGCGGGTGCGAGAAAACAAGTGCGGTTGAAAAACTCCTGTCAATGTCTTGTCAGGATACAATTGACGAACAGATTCAACAAGCGCGTCGATTTCCGTTGGGTGATGGGCATAGTCGTCAATGTAAATTCGGGATTCTTCCTGAATGTGGTATTCAAACCGGCGCTTAACTCCCCTGAAGCTGCTGAGACCTGATCGAATTTCCTCCTCCGTTAGCCCCAGTTCTGACGCAACTGCAATGCAGGCAAGTGCATTCTCGGCGTTGTGCTTACCGGGCAATCCGAGCTGAACAGCCGCCCAGTTTCCGTTGGGAGTATGCACGTCCATCGTAAATTGGCCCGACTCAGCACGCAAATTCGAACCTGCATAGTCGGCATTTTTTTCGATCGCGTAGGTCAACGTTCGCGGACCTACCAGTTCCACATCGACTTGTTTTACGAGAAATCCATTCGGATGAATTTTATCGACATACATGCTAAAGCTCTCGATGAACTGCTCTTCTTCTCCGTAAATATCCAGGTGATCTGCATCTGTTGATGTAACGATTGCGACCAACGGACTCAATTGCAGAAATGATCGATCAAATTCATCCGCTTCAACCACGGTAATCGGACTTGAATCGTGGTGAATGAAATTTGATTGTACATTGGTGGATATTCCACCCAAAAACGCATTGCATCCGAGAGGTGATTGACTCAAGATGTGCGCTAGCATTGTGCTCGTGGTCGTTTTCCCGTGTGTTCCAGCCACGCCGATCCCTTTGGAATTCCGTGTAATCAGGCCAAGTACAGCCGCTCGTTTGAGTACTGTATAACCGGCACTCTGTACGTGTTGCAATTCACCATGACCGGAAGGAATCGCGGGGGTATATACCACAAGCGTATTTTCGATGGAGCGAAACGCTTCGGGCAATTGATCTCCCAGATCGTCGAAATGCACATCGACGCCCTCCTTCTGAAGAACATCAGTCAATGGTGATGGTGTTTTATCATATCCGGCCACGTCCCAGCCCATGCGTTTGAAATAACGGGCAAGCGCAGACATGCCGATTCCTCCGACTCCAATGAAGTAGGCTCGATTGAACTGCGATATGTTCAAATTTTCATGCACTTAGTTGATCATTTTTTCCAGTTCATCCACAATGGCTGCTGTTGCATTCGGCTTTCCGAGTTCACCTATGTTGTTTGATAAACGAATGCGTCGATCTGCATCGTTCAGCAATTCAAGGGCAGTTGATACCAGCTTTTCGCGGCTTTCTGCATCTTTCACCAAAATCGCAGCATCTTTCTCAACCAGGGCCATGGCATTTTTCGTTTGATGGTCTTCCGCCACGTTTGGAGATGGAACGAGAATGGAAGGTTTCTTCACCAAACAGAGTTCGGAAACCGATATTGCTCCTGCACGTGAAATCACAACATCAGCGATGGCATACGCCAAATCCATTCTTTGGATGAATTGCACTATTTTTACTGCTCCCCTGTCCACACCTTCCAGTTGTTCCTGAAGCGAATCATGGTATAACTTACCGCATTGCCACAGTACCTGAACACCGGATTCTTTGAGTTCTTCCACATGGTTAACAACGCTTTCGTTAAGTGTTCGGGCGCCGAGACTTCCGCCAATAATCAGAATGGTTCTCTTCGATGGATCGAATCCATAATGTGCATAGCCCTCTTCTTTTTTACCGTTAATTTCCACCATGTCCTTTCGGGTGGGATTTCCGGTAAGTACAATTTTCTCGGCGGGGAAAAATCGCTCCAACCCTTCGTAGGCGACACAGATGCGCTGTACGTTCTTCGAGAGGATTTTATTTGTTTTGCCGGGGAATGAGTTCTGTTCTTGTACCATTGATGGTATTTTCTTCATCGTAGCCGCTTTCAATGTTGGTCCACTTGCATAGCCTCCTACTCCAACTGCGACATCAGGGCCAAAGTTCTTCACGATTTTTCGGGCTTTTATGAGGCTACTCATGATTTTAAAAGGCAATAAACAATTGGA
>JAURNA010000245.1 GCA_030830385.1 Crocinitomicaceae bacterium
GTGGAATCCGTGAGGTCGCGCTGAAGTCGTGATACAGGCAATTTCGCCGAAAGGTGCTCAAACAGTGCATTCGCAACACCCAGATTTCCTTCGGAATTTTCAAAGTCAATCGGATTTACCTTATGCGGCATTGCCGACGATCCGATCTCCCCTTCTTTCAACTTCTGTTTGAAGTATTCCATGGAGATATAGGTCCACATATCGCGATCCAAATCGAGTACAATCGTGTTGATTCTTCGCAGGCAATCGAATAACGCAGCCAGGTTGTCGTAGTGTTCTATTTGAGTGGTTGTTTGGCTTCTGGACAATCCGAGGATGTCGTTTACGAAATGATTCGCAAATCCTACCCAGTTGTCATCCGAAAAAGCTACGTGATGCGCATTGAAGTTACCCGTTGCTCCACCAAACTTTGCCGAGAACGGAACTCCTGTCAACTGCTGACGCTGTACTTCCAATCGCTCAGCGAATACCTGAATTTCTTTTCCCAATCGAGTCGGTGATGCGGGTTGACCGTGTGTCTTTGCCAACATTGCTACATCTTTCCAATCCTTGCTCAATCGGCGAAGCTTGTCGATCAATTTACCGAGAAGGGGCAGGTATTGCTCTGCAATTGCGTCTTTCAACGAAAGAGGAACGGAGGTATTGTTAATGTCTTGTGACGTAAGTCCAAAGTGAACAAACTCCAGGTATTTCTCCAGTCCCATTTCGCGCATCTTCTCCTTCACGAAGTATTCAACCGCCTTTACATCGTGATTGGTTACTTTTTCGGTTTCCTTGATCGATATTGCGTCTTCTTCGGAGAAATGTGTGCAAATCGCCCGGAGATCGTCGTATTTTTCTCTTGGAAAATCCGCTAACACCTTCACTCCTGACTCTACCATGGCGATAAAGTACTCGACTTCTACAAACACCCGGTAACGAATGAGTCCGTATTCGGAAAAGTAAGGTTGCAGCTCTGTTGTCTTGGAGTGGTAACGTCCGTCTATTGGTGAAATCGTTGAGATTGGCGAGAAATTCATACCCGTAACTTGCGTTCGTAAGAAAAGCGCAAAGATACAAAACCGAAGTGAAATGTCGGGTTTGAAAATCCTTTGATTACCTTTGATGGATGCGTTTTCTGCGTAATATCTTTGTCGGAATCCGGGCCTACTTCAAGGCGATCCGGCTGATTATACGCCACAAAATGTACTGGTACATTGCGATTCCGGCAATTTTGATGCTGCTCATCTATTATGTGGGAGACCGGGTACGATCTCACGAAGTATCACCGGATGTAAAAACGATGAACGGCATCATTTGGTACCTGATTTACCTCCTGACCGAGTTGTCTGTTGCATTGCTCCTCATGAAATTTTCGAAGTACCTCGTTGTTTCCTTACTTTCTCCTTTGCTTTCACAATTGAGTCAAAAAACCGAAAATCTACTCACCGGAAACTCTTACACATATAACTTCAAACAGCTCGTCGCGGATGTAAAACGAGCATTGCGGATCATCGTTCGCAACCTAATGTGGGAATACTTTTTCTTTCTCATCATCCTGTTGATTTCAATGATCGGTTGGAAAGAAGCAACCTCTTCGCCCGTATTCTACCTTACCTACCTCATCGGGTTTTACTATTATGGATTCTCGTTTATGGATTACGTCAACGAACGCCGCCGACTATCGATGGACGAAAGCATCGTCTTCGTGCGCAAAAATCGCGGACTGGCCATGATGATCGGAGCGGGTTATTCTCTCTTGATCATAGTTCCGGTCGAGCTGGACGCACTGTTTAACTTCTCGAGATTCTCCACCGATTTCCCGGGAGCATTGGGCAACTTCTCACTGAATCTTGTCCTTTGGCTTTGCGCTTCCACAGCACCTATTTTGGCCATCGTTACATCCACGGTTGCTATGAATGATATTGTAGACCTGAGCAGCAACCCCTATGCAAAAAAATCAACACCGGAAGCCCTGGATTGAAACGGGTTAAAAGATTTTTAGTTTCTTTTGCATAGTTTTTGCGTGGATACACGAAAACGACCGAAAACAAAATTTTGCAAACTATGAAAATGACGTTTCAAGCACTCTTGACAAGTCTGATTTTAACCCGGGCGTGTACTGCTTTTGCAACTGCTCCTCCGGATTCCACCTCTTCGCTTGTAGACCGTGCAGCAGCCGTAATTTTGATCGACGATGCAAAAACACTTTTTCTCCAAGGAAAAGTCCGTAACGCACTTATTAAATTCCGACAGGCGGCAGCGAAAGATCCGTACTCGTGGAAAGCGCCGTATTGGATCAGTAACTGTCACTATAAGATGAACAACTACGGATACGCTCTAAAATATGCACTGGATGCACAAAAAACCGATAGAGAAAAAATAGACAACGAAGTCCATTATCTGATAGGCCGGGCATACCATCGTTTGGGCAACCTCGATACCGCCCGTATTCATTACAAAAAAGCGCTTGAACTGCTTCCGAAAAGACGTTCCGAAGAACTTTGGATTGAGCACCACATAGCAGAGTGCGACTTTGCTATCGAAGAAATCAAGAAGCACGGAGATCAAACACTGAGATCGCGCCTTCCAGGGGTCGTTAATTCGGGTTACGACGACTACAATGTTGTGATTCTAGAAGAAGGAAAGTCCATGTACATTACTTCCCGGAGAAGCAATACAACCGGTGGACACCTGAACCCTGATGATCAGCAGTACTTTGAGGATGTCTATCTCGCAACGTACGATTCCGATTTTGAGGAATGGGGAGAGATCACAAACGATTTGGGACGATTGAATTCCAACGGATTCGACGCCATAAACTATGTTTCTCCAGATGGGAACTACGCTGTGATGACATTGAATACAACAGCTTCCGACGAAGGGCTGGAAACCAAAGGA
>JAURNA010000246.1 GCA_030830385.1 Crocinitomicaceae bacterium
CAGGTTGCGCTTTTGCTTTTTGGTCTTCTTCGTAAGAATGTGACTTTTGAAAGCATGTTTGCGTTTGATTTTACCACTTCCAGTGACTGTGAATCGCTTCTTGGCACTGGAATTTGTTTTCATTTTTGGCATCTCTCTTTGTTATTTATGACACTATAGTTCGTTACTATCTACTTCTTTTTCGCGTTGATGATCATGATCATACGCTTTCCTTCCAATTTGGGCATTTGCTCAACCACTCCGTAATCTGCGAGTTCCTGAGCCAATCGAAGCAATAAAATCTCGCCTCGGTCTTTGAATACAATGGTTCGTCCACGGAAGAAAACGTATGCTTTCAACTTACTTCCTTCTTCAAGGAACTTCTTTGCGTGGGCCAGTTTGAAATTGAAATCGTGATCGTCTGTGTTGGGACCGAAACGGATTTCTTTCAAGACTACCTTGCTTTGCTTGGCTTTCAATTCCTTCTCCTTTTTCTTTTGGTTGTACAGGAATTTCCGATAATCCATGATCTTGCAAACCGGAGGCTTTGCTTTCGGTGAGATTTCCACAAGGTCCAGACCTTCGTCTTCTGCAATGCGCAATGCCTTGGGAACACTGATAACTTCCGGTTCCTGACCTTCGCGTATAAGGCGAATTTCGGGGGCAATGATTTTTTCGTTGATCCGGTGTTTTTCCGTATTCTCCCGGCGCTGAAAGTTTCTCTTTCTCTGTGGTCTTCTCACGTATTTTATTTAATTATTTAAAGCCAATTCATCGTCGATGGCCGACCCGATCCGATTTGCAAATTCATCTACTGTCATACTGCCCAAATCACCTTCCCCTCTTCTTCGAACTGAAACGAAAAGATTCGCTTGTTCTTTTTCACCGACGATCAGCATAAAGGGAATTTTTGACAGCTCCGCTTCACGGATTTTTTTACCTATTTTCTCATTTCGGTCATCAACGAATCCGCGAATATCGCAATTATTTAGCAATTGTAAAACATTTTCGGCGTATTCATTGAAGCGCTCACTGATCGGTAAGATCGCTACCTGATCCGTTGTGAGCCATAATGGGAAGTCTCCTGCGCAATGTTCGAGCAATACGGCAACGAAACGTTCCATCGATCCAAAAGGTGCCCGGTGAATCATCACAGGCCGGTGTTTCTGATTGTCTGATCCTGTATATTCGAGTTCAAATCGCTCGGGCAGGTTGTAATCTACCTGAATGGTACCCAGCTGCCACTCCCGACCCAATGCATCTTCCACCATGAAGTCGAGTTTGGGTCCGTAAAACGCTGCTTCACCGTATTCAACTACCGTTGGAAGGCCTTTTTCATCTGCTGCTTCCAGAATGGCTCGTTCTGCTTTGTCCCAGTTTTCATCCTTACCAATGTACTTTTCCGGATTGTCCGGATCGCGCAGCGAAATCTGAGCTTTGAAGTTCTCGAATTTCAGCGTTTTGAAGATGTACAATACGAGGTCGATGACTTTCTTGAATTCATCCTTCACCTGATCCTGCGTACAGAAAATGTGGGCGTCGTCTTGTGTAAATCCCCGAACCCGGGTCAAGCCATGTAGCTCTCCGGATTGCTCGTAGCGGTATACAGTTCCGAATTCGGCGAAACGCACGGGTAAGTCTTTGTATGATCGCGGTCGGGACTTGAAAATCTCGCAGTGGTGAGGGCAGTTCATAGGCTTCAGCAAGAACTCTTCGCCTTCGTCCGGGGTGAGAATCGGTTGGAATGAATCTTCTCCGTATTTTTCATAGTGGCCCGAACACACGTAGAGTTCTTTGTTTCCTATGTGGGGTGAGATAACCTGATCATATCCGGCTTTGCGCTGCGCTTTCTTCAGGAAATTCTCGAGGCGTTCGCGCAATGCGGCTCCTTTGGGTAGCCACAATGGAAGTCCCTGACCCACTTTTTGAGAGAAGGTAAACAGATCGAGCTCTTTTCCAAGCTTGCGGTGGTCTCTCGCCCTGGCCAGTTCTAATTTCTCGAGGTATTCGGTCAATTCGGCATTCTTCGGAAACGTGATTCCGTAGATGCGTGTCAATTGTTTGTTCTTTTCGTCCCCGCGCCAATATGCTCCTGCAATCGAGGTCAATTTGATGGCTTTGATGAATCCGGTATGTGGAACGTGAGGCCCACGACACAAGTCGGTAAATTCACCCTGTGTGTAGAATGTAATGTCTCCATCTTTGAGATCCTCCAGTAATTCTAATTTGTACGGATCTTCTTTTTGTTTGAAGTATTCAATCGCTTCGGCCTTTGAAATTTCCTTTCGGATGAATGGATGCTTTTGCCCGGCGAGTTCTTTCATTTTTTGCTCAACCTTCGCCAGATCCTGCTCAGAAATGGTGTAGTCCATGAAATCTACGTCGTAGTAGAATCCATTTTTTACGGGAGGACCAATGGCGAGTTTGATACCCGGATAGAAAAATTCCAGCGCTTCGGCCATAAGGTGAGCAGAGGAGTGCCACATCGTCGATTTACCTTCGGCGTCGCTCCAGGTGAGCAATTGAAGCGTTGCATCGCCCGTGATTGGAAGGGTGGCATCTACCACTTCTTCGTTCACTTTTGCAGCGAGCACGTTACGGGCCAGGCCTTCTGATATTCCTTTCGCGATGTCGAGGGCCGTGGTTCCTTTTTCCACTTCTTTGATAGCTCCGTCGGGAAGCGTAATCTGAATCATTCCTCAAAAATTTGCTCCAAAGATAGAGGAATTGTCCGCTTGAAGTGGCATGGAATACGTAAAATGAAGAGACA
>JAURNA010000247.1 GCA_030830385.1 Crocinitomicaceae bacterium
AGAAAGCAAAAGAGAGTCTCCGTGAAGAAGGTCTCCCTGTCAGTGAGACACTTGCAAAAATTTACACGATTCAGGGCAATTATCCGAAAGCGATCGCCGCTTACGAGCAATTAATTTTGATTAATCCAGAAAAAAAGAGTTTCTTTGCAAACTTGATTCAGAAATTGAAGGGTAAAATAAACGAGAATACATGACAACGTTAATTTCCATCATCGTTCTTCTGGCGAGCATATTGTTAGTCGCCGTAGTTTTCATCCAGAACCCGAAAGGAGGAGGGTTGAGCTCTGATTTTGGTGCTGCTCAGCAAATCGGAGGCGTTCAGAAAACGAATGACTTTATCGATAAAACCACATGGGGGCTTGCAGCGGTAATCGGATTGTTGAGTGTATTGCTCACTGTTCAATTTTCGAAAGATGCACCCGTGAAAAAGAAAGAAGATACTCAACAAACAGAAGGCCAGGCAGATCCGAGTGTCGGAGGTGGAACCGCACCCGTAGAACGGTAGCCGAGTCTTCGTTGTAAAACGTATGTCAGTATGTCAGCATACTGACATTTTTTTTGTCGAAACCGTGCAAAAATGTCTTGAAAAAACCACTGGCACAGAATTCGCTCAAGCTAAACCAAAGTAAACAACACTTAATTATTTCGAAAGTTATGTCAACTAAATTCACTCCTCTGGCAGACAGAGTTCTTGTTGAGCCTGCACCTGCAGAGCAAACAACAGCTAGCGGAATCATCATCCCGGACTCAGCAAAAGAAAAACCACTGAAAGGGAAAGTAATCGCCGCTGGAAATGGAAAGAAAGACGAACCCATGACCGTAAAAGTCGGAGACGAAATCCTTTACGGGCAGTATTCGGGAACGGAGATCAAACTCGACGGAAACACGTATCTGATCATGCGCGAATCAGACATTTATGGAATTTTTTAATTATAACGAAAAGCACTAAACTCAAGAAAAAATGGCAAAGGAAATTCACTTTGACGTAGACGCAAGAGATCGACTCAAAAAAGGAGTTGATGCTCTGGCAAACGCTGTGAAAGTAACGTTGGGACCAAAAGGACGAAACGTTGTAATCGGAAAAAAATTCGGAGCTCCTCACGTAACGAAAGATGGGGTTTCCGTAGCGAAAGAAATAGAATTGAAAGACCCCATCGAAGACCTGGGAGCTCAGATGGTAAAAGAAGTTGCTTCCAAGACAGCAGATATCGCCGGAGATGGAACAACTACAGCAACTGTACTTGCTCAATCCATCATCAATTCGGGAATGAAAAACGTAGCTGCCGGTGCCAATCCAATGGATTTGAAACGCGGAATCGACAAAGCCGTTGTAGAGGTAGTAAAATACCTGAAGAACATTTCGAAAGAAGTGGGATCCGACAACGATAAAATCAAGCAGATCGCAACGATCTCAGCGAACAACGACGAAACAATTGGAGCGTTGATTGCCGAAGCAATGAAAGTTGTAGGAAACGACGGTGTGATTACCGTTGAGGAAGCAAAAGGAACCGAAACCGAAGTAAAAACAGTAGAAGGTATGCAGTTCGATCGCGGTTACCTCTCCCCTTACTTCGTCACCAACACGGAAAAGATGATCACGGAAATGGAAAATCCATTGATTTTGATCTACGACAAGAAAATTTCCAACATGAAGGAATTGCTTCCGTTGCTTGAGCCGGTTGCACAGGCAGGAAAGCCGTTGATGGTGATCGCCGAAGACGTAGACGGAGAAGCATTGGCAACCCTGGTAGTGAACCGCATCCGTGGATCACTGAAAATCGCTGCGGTAAAAGCTCCCGGATTTGGAGACCGACGGAAGGCTATGTTGGAGGATATCGCAATTCTTACAGGAGGTCAGGTGATCTCTGAAGAGCGCGGATTGTCTCTCGAAACAGCTACAATGGACATGCTTGGAACTGCTGAAAAAGTAGAGATCGACAAGGACAATACAACCCTTGTAAACGGTGCTGGTCGCAAGGAAGACATCGAAGCCCGCATTGGTCAAATCAAAGCACAAATCGAAACGTCTACTTCGGATTACGACAAGGAAAAAATGCAGGAACGTCTGGCAAAATTGGCCGGAGGAGTTGCCGTATTGTACGTAGGAGCACCTACCGAAGTTGAAATGAAAGAGAAGAAGGACCGCGTAGACGATGCGCTTGCGGCAACACGAGCAGCTGTTGAAGAAGGAATCGTTCCCGGTGGTGGAGTTGCATTACTTCGTTCGCTTGAGGCTCTTGAAGGTCTTGAAGGAGACAACGAAGACGAAGCAACCGGAGTTGCCATTGTAAAGCGCGCAGTTGAAGAGCCGCTTCGACAAATCGTCGCGAATGCGGGCGGTGAAGGTGCTGTGATCGTACAAGGAGTAAAAGAAGGAAAAGACGACTACGGTTACAATGCCCGGACAGAAAGCTTCGACAATTTGTATGCAGCCGGAGTAATTGACCCGACAAAAGTGACGAGAATCGCAGTTGAAAATGCGGCATCGATCGCTTCTATGTTGCTCACAACAGAATGTGTGATTGCAGACGAACCTGTA
>JAURNA010000248.1 GCA_030830385.1 Crocinitomicaceae bacterium
TATCATCGTCTATCCGTATGGGTCTAAATACAGTTACTCAACAGTTGACAAATTTGGGAATCCTACGTTCCAAACCAATAACGATGATGTATTCGTTGAAGGGAAATTTGATGAAAAGGGAAGACCGATTGCTCAACTGAATGCATATGGGAATATTGCCATGGAACAAGAGTATTATGAAAACCCGGATTGGCTGACAGAAGCAAATCATATCACGGAGCGTTCATGGGTCGAAAATGGCATCTACACAGAATCTCGCTTTTACATCGATGGATTTGGCAAAACCAAACAAATGATGGTTGCCGATCACGAGCGGAACGCTAGAATCATTGCAGAAAATAACGAGTTTGATTCCAAGGGGTTTCCGTTAAAATCGTTCAAACCTTATGCCGTTGTTGGATCGAACCTAAATAACGATTGGAACAAAGATGCAGATCAGGAGGTATTTGTACTGCACTCTTCAAACAATGCTTTCACCACGGCTACCTATGAGCCCAAACCAGAGATGAAGTTGTCTACGATGACAGAACCATACAGACCTGGAGAATCCGCCGTGACATCGTTCCAACAGGATTATGTGAATACAACTACCCTCAATGCCCCATTTGGATTATTCCCAGGGACACAAAGTTATGCACCCGGCACCTTGTTGATTCATGAATTACAGAATGCAAATGGTAATACTGTAAAGTCTTACATGGATAATCTGGGAAGAGTGATCATGGAAGAACATGAAATCGGAACGGATCACATTCAGAATACCGATGGTTCGATTACCTACACAACCGGAAACCACGTTGCACGAACCTGGTTTGTGTATGATGCCGCAAGTCGAATCGTGAAAGTCGTTGACCCATCTGGGAAACAGAGCGATTACGAATACAATAGTCTAGGCGTCGTTGTGAGAAAAACTACTCCAGACAAAGGTGCGGCTGAAATGCGTTACGACAAATACGGACAGATTCGTTTCATAAAAGATCAAAAGGACTTTGATGCCGTTGCCAGCAATACCTGGGGAACTGATCAATTCATGTACAACAAGTACGACGAATGGGGCCGCATTATTGAATCTGGACAGTACACTGTTGCACCCAACTCAGCAACTGTCCCTGATCCCATGAATCCACCGTTCCCAACCATCGGGTTTTTTGACGATTACACCTATATCGACAATCAGTTTTGGCCGAATGAAACGAGTCCGTTGGTTCAGTTGCATCAGAAATTCGACTTTGACGATGACCGAAGCCGTTTCAACAGTAACAGCCTGATTCAGGAAATGGTGTATGATCAACATACGTTACAAACTGATTTCACCTATTTCGCTGGAAAAACGGATCGAAAGGTATTTGAATACATGGCAGACGGACAACTGGCATCTTGTGATTATCTGTACGATGGACTGATTAATGCATTCGGACTTTCGCATTCAATGGAGTACCTATACAATGATTTGAGGATTCCGAATGGAAAGAAATACGTCCACCCTACCAATTCGTTCTATAACTTCGAGTGGCATACGGAGCTAGACAATTTCGCACGTCCCGCAGTGAATTCGAGTATTCACGATGGTACAACAACTGAGACTGGTAAACTCTATTACGATGTTCTTGGCAACCTGCTCATGCACGGATACGGAGATAACAACAACCCAAATGACCCGCATATCGATTACTGTTCTTACAAACATGACATCCGCGACCAAGTCGTGAATAACATGTCGAAGAACTTCCGTATTGGCCTACGATATGATCCACACGGAAACATTACAGATCAATTCTGGAGCAGTGAGTATTTTGATCCAACCAATGTGAATTATGGTATTGGTGAAACATCGGTGATGAATCAGTACCACTATTACTACGATAAAATGAATCGCTTGATCGGAGCGGATTATCAAGAAGCTACAATTACACAGGATGTCTTTGGCTTCTATGACAATATTGTGGGCAATATTCCGAATGATTTCATTTGCTCAGTGAATGAACAAGCATTCAAGACGCACCAAAAACCTGTGTTGGATGAATTGCTTGCCAACGTTAAGCAAGGAAATGACGTGAAACAGTCGAAAGAAGCGCTGAACGAAATGAAAGCGCTCAAAGTGGAGTACATTCGCTACAATATCCCTTATAGTCAAATGACCGACGCGCAGAAAACGGATTTTCTCAATGAGTACATTTCCAAAATGGAGAAGACAAAATTGAACGGGCTCTCTTACGAGGCATATCGCGCGGAGAAAGAAGGTGATGCGGCGCACCTGAATGCGATTAAAGGGGAAACGCCAACTCCCACATTGATGAAGTACACCAAAGGATTTCTGGAAACACTTCCCTTCATTCAAAACATTCAGTGCGATTTGAACCCGAATTCAACTGTGTATGGTTATTTGCCAACCTTCCCGTTCCCAACAACGGTAACGAATGTAACGCCATACGATGTAGCATATTGGCACACCGAAAACGGAAACCTAACAGATTTGAATCGCAATGATGATACAGGAGTGAAAACCGAACAGGATTATTCATACAGCGGCTCGTCGAATCAACTTTCAAATGTACAATGGGGGCAACCGGGTCAAATCGGTGCTGCAAACGAGACGCACTCCATGACCTATGATGCATGCGGAAACATTATTCAGGAGTCTTACGATAACCTGTTGCCCGCATCTCCCATTATCTCGGTTGGCAGCCCTACTTCAACCTTTGCATACGACGATTACGACGATATGCCGGTTTCTATAACCAATGGTATAACAGTTAATTACCGTTACGACATTTCTGGTCAGCGCCTGGTAAAAGACATTTCTTCAAATGATCAGGAGTATTATCTTGATGGAGTGATTGTGAATCAAAACGACGAAGTAAAGAGTTATCAAACGCCCGAAGGGTATGCGACTCCAAATCCCGGTGGAAGCCTGGACTATTTCTATGTTGTACGCGACTGGTTGGGAACCAATCGGGAAGTAATGGATGCTTCCGGAACAATTCTCAATGCCCAGGATCACTATCCTTTCGGGAAGTTAATGCCTGGACGAATTATGGTGACAGACGCCGAAGGAAAACGCTATCAGTATACGGGGCATGAATTCGATGACGAAACGGGATACGGTTATCACGGCGCCCGATACTACAACCGTGAATTGGGGCGTTATATGAATGTGGATCGGTTTGCAGAGAAATTTATGGCGCAGTCTCCTTATGTGTATGCTGGGGATATGCCGGTTACTGCGATTGATGTAAATGGTGATAGTATATGGATAGTATACCAGTGGAAGTATAATAATGAATGGAAATTAAAACAAGTTCGTTACAAAAATGGTGTTCTCTATAACCCAGATGGCACAAAATGGGATGGAGAGGGAACAGGTAAAACTTTCTTTAACCGTGTTAAAACTCATTTGGATGACTTGAAAAAGGATCATAAAAAACTGAAAGAAATGGTTAAGTTTTTGGACAAAGACGATGGCTCGCATTATATAAGCAATCGTGAAAATGTCGGACACGGTTATAAGGATTCATACAATGCACGTAACGCTGTTAACGGCAGCTATAAATCAGCGAGTAACAGAAGATTATCAGCAGGTGAAGGTATAGGTAACTGGCAAAATGGCACTTGGACCACATATGATATTAATAGACACACGGATTCCAGTTGGGACCCCAGTACCAAAAAATCTGATTTAAAGGGGAATGCCCGTTATTCGCACCCAAGAGCGGATTTAGGACATGAATTGTATCACGCAATGGACTGGCATGATGATAACCCAGCTAACGAAAATGATCGTATCACAAAAATTGCAGGTATTAAGCTAAGTGAAATCCGAGCTGTTCAAATGGAGAATCTCGTTCTTAAAAGTTTAAAAAAACCAATTCGTGTCCGTTATGGTGGGCTACCGATTCCTGAAAATTACTTGAATGAATTCAATTAAAATAACCATACTTCTTTTTGCAATTATAGGTTGCACTTCTCGTCATATTAATGAGGTTAAAAAAGAGAATCATTGTGACGATATGGATTTTCTGCATTGTGCTCTCACTGATTATGGGGTAAGTAGTTGTCTAATTCCGGTAAGATTGCCTCAAGTCGAGGGTGGCGTCTTAATTATAGAAAATGACATTTTCTATAGAATATTTGAGAAGAGTGATAATCTCTCGGAAGAAGAGTATGAACAGATGATGTTAACTATACTTTCCGGCGAGCAAGAGGCATTGATTCCTGACTCCCTGGTTAATTTATTGGAAAATTTGTTTTTGTCTGATTCAATTATCGCAAGTGAGGAGCATTATATAGATGGATATATGGAACAATATTTCACCTTGGATACGATATTGAACCATTATAAAAACAATCAGCCCATACCAGAAGATAAAGCCAGGGTAATGGCCTTTCATCTTTTCAAGAGGAGGTATTTAATGGAGCTGGATGAAAATACCGGAGCATATGTCCTCACTCAGTGTAAATATTACTGTGATGATTAATTCTCCGGTTGACCACCACTTGATTGATTGAGGAAATACTCGGGTAAGTAGAGTGGTAAAGTAAAATTATATCAGTAAACCTCTTCGAACATATTATGGGGGGCACAGAATTCCTTACAAATACTTGCAGTAAGCTAATAGAGTCCTTTGAGCATGAAGATGACGATGCATTTCTCGCTAACTATTCTGGTAATTCCTTTGTTTATGATCACGGCATGTTCTTTGGAACAAACGGAAAATGTCATTAGCGAGAGCGTGGACGAATAAATAGCTGATTACGAGGTCACTGAGTGCCTGAACAATATCCCTAATGCCATATGGCATATTTTTCTTCATGACAAAACGAGTGAAAACTTCACCTATATAAACGGATGGCAACTTCAGAACTATTTGAAAGCCAAATTTGATTGGGACAATGAAAATTCGACGATGAAACCGGGTACGGCTATCACGGTGCCTGATACTACAACCGCGAATTGGGGCGTTATATGAATGTGGATCGGTTTGCGGAGAAGTTTATGGCGCAGTCTCCTTATGTGTATGCTGGGGATATGCCGATAACTGCCGTGGATGTGAATGGTGATTCAACCTTTGTGACGAAGAATGATGATGGAACATATAAGGTTATAGGGGGAACCACTGAAGGGAATCACAACGGAATCTTTATCAAGAATGAGGACGGAACGATTGGTGAAATGATCGGTTATTCGTTAACTCCACAGTCATTCTTTTGTTCTGATTGCGGAGAAAGTGGTGAATGGATGGGAACCATTGACGTCGCGGATCAATCGGGAAGGGATTTTTTGAATGACAATTTCGGTAAAAATGGAATTCCGAGTATAATTTCGTATATGTATAACGGAACAGCGGGAAAGAAATATGATTTCAAAAGAACGGGAAATGGAGACGCAACCGTATATCACACCGAAGAAGATTATTATCGCGGAATGCCAATTATGGATAAGGTAAATAACCAACGCATATATGCCTCTGCGAGAGATGTAGGAAATGTTGGGGCAGGAATTGTAGCAGGATATAATGGTATGCACTGGGATGAAGCGAGGGCAGGTTTTGACGGACTCGAGACATACCAGTCCTACAGTGAAACGGGTACACTTAAATGGAAAACGGAAACCGCATCTACCCAATATGGACAAAGAGTCGGAATGGAATTAGGAGAGAAACTTCTTAAGGCCTACGAGAAACAAACTAACGCGAACCTTGAAAGAGTAAGTGGAATAGGCCAGCTAAACGACGGCAGAATTCCTAAAAGAGACTGTAAACTAAACTCTGTCCGTTGAGTTAAAAACCCAAAATGTAATTTTAACTTAAGAACGGATATTATGACACCAGAAGAATTAGCAGAATTAGAATCAAAAGCGTTAAGTCAA
>JAURNA010000249.1 GCA_030830385.1 Crocinitomicaceae bacterium
CGCTGGTGACGATGGCTTATTTCCGACCCATTCTGCTCAAAACATTCGCACCTCGCGATGGGTACGAGCAAATTCCCGAATCAAACGTGCACGCACTTGGGTTCTACTGGTTTCTTCGTGTCTTCGGAATTCTCATCCTTATTCATCATCTCTGGTTCTTTATGCTTGAGTTGTTCAAACTGAACGATGTTGTCTTCGCCCTCCAAAAAACAGCGATTAGCGCACCAATGTCATTTATGATTTGCCTTTTGTTACAATACCTTTTCATTGGTAAATCCAAGGATACATGACATTTGATTCGCGCAAATATGTTATTATAACGCTGTTTCTACTCATTGGTGGCCTGTACATCGCTAAGCTGTTTTACATGCAAGTGGTGGACGATGAATGGAGACTTCGCGCAGCACAACTTGCCGAAAAGAGACGCTTGATTAAGCCTCCAAGGGCCGTGGTTTTTGACCGAAATGGCAAGAAGGTCGTCCAAAACAAGACGTACTACAACCTGATGATGGTGGAAGACAACATCGTTGATCTTGACACCTCGGCGTTTGCGAACTTAATCGGTTGGACCCGCGAAGAAGTCCGGGAACGTTTTTATCGACTCAAATACGTCGACTCGTCGTGGAACCGCCAGCGACAAGAAATGGAACCGAACTATCGTTCCTACAAACCCTATGCGTTCATAACTGAGGTCACCGTGGACGAAATGGCGAAAATTGCACCGAAACTGGAGAATTTTCCGGGCTTCTACGAAGAAGTTTCAAGCATGCGTCACTACCCGTATGAAAACGCAGCGAACATTCTTGGCTACCTTTCCGTCGTGTATCGCGAAGACATCGATCGTGATCCCTATTACAGCGGCCAGGATATGATCGGACGTGCAGGAATCGAAAGCTATTACGAAGATCACTTCCGGGGAATCAAGGGGGTTAAATACGTAGTAACAACCGCGCGCAGTAAGGACATTGGAGCTTTTGAGGGTGGGAAATACGATACTACCGCCGTTCAGGCCGATCCTATTCACCTTGGGTTAGACATCGAATTACAGGCTTACGGTGAAAAGCTACTGAAGGGGAAAAAGGGGTGTATTGTTGCCATTGAACCGACAACCGGAGAAATTCTCGCATTGGTTTCTTCCCCCACATACGACCCAAACTTAATGGTGGGCACAAAAAACATCCGAAAGAACTATGGCTCGCTTAAAAATGATCCCAACCTTCCGCTTTTTCCCCGGCCGTTGCAGTCTCAGTACATGCCAGGATCGACCTTTAAAACCGTACAGGCCCTTGTTGGAATGCAGGAAGGCGTGATTACTCCCGAAAGCGGGTTCCCTTGCAATAAATCGGTAGTCGGTTGTCACAATCATCCAAACTCACAAAACGTGTCCCAGGCTGTCCAATTCTCCTGTAACCCTTATTTCTATGCGGTCACAAGACGAATTGTTCAACAAAATAAAGATCGAAGCAGCTTCAAAGATTCACGCATCGGACTGGATCGCTGGGCAAAATACATGCACAGTTTCGGGCTCGGGAAACGCCTCGATATTGACATTACGGGTGTGGCGTCGGGAAATATTCCGGATCCGGACTATTACGATGCAAAACACGGTTACCTCAAATGGAAGTTCTCCACCATTCGTTCGATTTCGATTGGCCAGGGAGAGGTGCAGTTAACACCTTTGCAACTTGCCAACCTTGCGGCAATCATTGCGAACCGAGGTTGGTACATAACACCGCACTTCGTAAAATCAATCGGAAACAAAGGACCAATCGATACGTATCGGGTCAAGCACCAAACCATGGTGGATGAAAAGTACTTTCCGTATGTGGTGGAAGGTATGCGCAGATGTATACATGAGCCTGGCGGAACCGCTCGTTTGGCACGTGTTCCCGGGATTACCATGTGCGGAAAAACGGGAACCGTAGAAAATTTCAAGTATGGCAAAGGAAACACCCTGATCAAGAAGCCCAACCACTCCGTATTTATCGCGTTTGCACCCATGGAAAATCCTAAGATTGCCATTTGTACCTTTATTGAAAACAGTGGTGGCGGAGGAGGAACCTGGGCAGCGCCAACTGCAAGCCTGATGATAGAAATGTACCTCAACCGAGAAGTAAAAGACAAGGCGAAAGAAAAACGAATCCTGGATGCTGAACTGTCCATTTGGCTATGAGACAGAGCAATTCGATCACCGGAAACTTTGATTGGCCACTTTTTGCGGTTTACCTGATTATCATAGCAATGGGATTGGCCACCGTTTATTCGGCTGGATATGACCCGGAGAATCCAAGTATTTTTTCATTTTCCAAAATCTACGGTCGACAGGCAATGTGGGTGGGAATATCGCTCTTTTTAGGCCTACTTGTTTTTCTGATCGAATCGGATATTTACCGCAAATTTTCCATCCCGATTTATGCCGTTACGATCGGAATGCTCGTAGTGGTTTTGTTCATGCCTGCCGTTCATGGTGCACGATCCTGGCTGGGATTCGGCTCCTTTGGTATTCAACCTGCAGAGTTCGCAAAAATCGGAACAGGCATCCTCCTGGCAAGTTACCTTGGAAGCATCAATCTCCGGCAGCAAAACATTCAAACAGTGTTGATTTCGCTGGCGATCCTCGGGCTTCCCATGTCGCTTATTTTGCTACAGCCCGATGCCGGAACTTTCGTGGTATTTACTGCATTTTTCTTTGTGATGTATCGGGAAGGGGTGACATTTGATCCACTCATTCTAAAAGTGGTTAACCTTATACCGGGGATCAAATTCAAGCAAACCTGGGTTGGAACACACTTTATTCCCATTCTCTTTATGATCATCTTTTTGAGTGTCGCAACCTTGATTCTGGGTCATACTCCCATTGAATTCGACTATTTTGGCCTGAAAGTCATCGACGGCTACTTTCGCATTGGCATTGGGCTGGTTGTTATCTGCATTGTGGGATATGTCATCATGCGGCTGATTTTTCCCCGCCGTGATCGAAAAAGAGCACTGATTATTGCTGTACTCTCGCTTATATTCACCACAACCTATACGGCAGGCGTTAAGTTTGGATTTGATCAGCTCGCCAACCACCAAAAGCTACGAATTGAACTGCTTCTGGGGATCTACGAAGGAGACATGGAAGGTATTGAAGACGGAGTCGATTACAACCGGAATCACGCCATGGCTGCTGTGGGTTCAGGAGGATTTTCAGGAAAAGGCTACCGAAATGCATCTTTGTCAAGTACCCGGACCAACCATGTCCCTGAGAGCGACACCGACTTTATTTTTTGTCCCTTTGCAGAAGAATGGGGGTTTCTGGGCAGTGCAGTCCTTGTTATGCTCTATCTGTTCATGATGCTGAGAATTGTCATTATCGCGGAAAGGCAGCGATCCACCTACAATCGGGTTTATGCGTATTCCGTCGTAATCATCCTGTTCTACCACTTCGCAATCAACATCGGTATGAACATCGGTTTCGCTCCGGTAATCGGAATTCCCCTGCCGTTTTTCAGTTATGGAGGTTCGTCCATGATGGCGTTTTCCATCATGTTATTCATCCTTCTGAAACTTGACAGCCAGCGGAAAGATGTCCTTAATTGATGTTAAAACCGCGCACCAAAGCCAGAGATATTCGTTATTTTTACCCCACGAAGTTCAGCCATGAAATTACTCAGGAAAAAGAAGGGTCAGGCCCCTAAAAAAGAGCGCCTAAGGTTCAAAAGAAGAACTCGGATCGTTTTGAATATCCTGTTC
>JAURNA010000250.1 GCA_030830385.1 Crocinitomicaceae bacterium
AAATTGTTTGTTTTGCCATCCTTCCACGTCGTTGTAGACACACATGCGCGGAAACCACTGAGCGATGGTGTACAAGTAGTTGTCTTCTTCTTGAAAGTATTCATACCCCGAACGTCCTCTTACCTTCATTCGGTCGTTGATATTGTACCACCACTTGATGTCGAACGAAAGACTCCCTCCCGATACCAGCGGTTCAGCAAGATCAATACGCATCATTGTTTTGTTGATGAAATACGACATTTTCTGTCCGGATGTGGTGGTTACCGATTCTATTTTAAACCCTCCGTCGAATTCGAACATTTTACGCGTTACATCGCCAATTGATTGAAAATCCTCCATTTTTTCAATCGAAATCAGCCGGGAATCCGAGTTCATCGCGCGAATATTTTGATCCAGCTGAATCCACAAGTAATCCAGGTGGTCCGGAGAATTATTCGTGTAAGTAATCGTCTCTTCTCCTGTAATTTTTTGCGTCTTATCATTAAGGTGTACTTTGATTTTGTAATCCGCCTTTTGCTGATAGTAGGCATGTCCGGGAGCACCTGCCGCGTTTCTGTATGCATTCGGAGTAGAAAGTTCGGTTCCCAGCTGAGCAAACTTTTGTTGTGAAACTCCTGTTGTTGCGTACATCATGAATGCAATTGTGAAAGAGAAAGCTTGTTTCATTTGATTTCTTCGTTGTGAATTTGAAAAGTTTGGGTCCTTGTTTCGTGTAAAAAATGTCCTGTGTAGGTTTCGTTACGGTAGTATACCGTTGCTTTATTCTGCTGTTCGGCATATACATCCATTAAAAGGTCGAATTGAAGATCAAAAGTACCGGTATTCAATTTAACTTCTTCGGATTCCAGGTAAAAGTTCAGCGTGCCGTTCAGCATGACTTCAATTCCAATCAGGTTCATGTTGATGTTTTGGGTTTCCGCGGAAATCTGGAAGTGGCTTTTAAGGAATTCGAATGCTTTTGTGGCACTGAGTGAGTGTGGATCAGAAAGTGAGTCTATGAAAAGACCCAGTTTTTCCTGAAGTGGTTCTATGTCATGCGCAGAAGCTGTTACGGTGCATTCGAAACGTGAATTCATTTCGTTGTATTCGATTTCGGCGAACGCAAAATAGTAGTCGTGTGAAAGACCATAATTGCTCACGCAGGTCACGATGAAAAAAAGCACAGTTCTCATAACGACAGAGAAAGTTACAAAAAAAATCAGGTGAACCGGTTCGCCGTTTGTGCATTTCCATTGGTTTTGCAGCAAAGGCCTGGGAATTAGGATGTATGGTGTGTGCTAATCGGGGGCAAGGTTGTGTAAGGTGCATTCACGAAGGGGAGAATGTACTCGTCAGGAGAATCGCAATAAGCTTCGAACCGATCGGGTGAAATTAATTAGTGAAAAACGTGGATAAAGCCGCTTATTTCCTCGTTCGGTGAAGTGGTGTAGTTTGTTCGTACTTGATAGAAGTAAACTCCTTCAGCGACTGGTACTCCTGCGTTGGTTCTTCCTTTCCACGAAATAGCCGGGTCATTTGTTTGGAATACAATTTCTCCAAACGGTGTCGCTAAGCCCTCCCGGATCAATCACATAATCAACTACGGTGTTCTGAGTTGTGGTGTGTGTGGTAGTCCCAATTGTGCTGATTCCGTAATATCCTCCGGCAACGTAAATGTTGTCCTCATCATCAATAGCAATTGCCTGATCTCGTTGTTTGAACTCTCCGTCGAACGTCTGAACCCATTGCCACACGCCGTCGTTCGTGATTTTGGCAATGTAGGAGACGGAATCACTTGGAGCGAGTGGAACGGAAATTGTACCGAATTGGGCGTCGTGGGAGCTTGAGTCTATGTTTGACATGAAGCCTGTGATGAAAAGATTCCCCTGACTGTCTGAAACAATGTCCTGCCCGTGGTCATCCTGATAAAGCGTTTGGGGAAGCCCATTTTCATTGTAGCTAAATCCTACAGATCCATCTCGGTTGCCTTCTGTATTGACCCATTGTACGTTTCCGTTATTATCGATCTTCACAACGAAAATCTGATCTGTCCAAAATGCTTCATTCGGATCTCCCACTCCATTAAAGTAGATACTTCCCCAGCAAGTTCCTGTCACGAATACGTTTCCTGACGGGTCCAGGCACAACCCCAGGCCTCTGTCATCGTAATAGTTCAATCCTGTAACGAGCCAAACGTAGTTTCCATCGGTGTCAATTTTGCAAACAAACACCTCCTTGCTGTTTGGATTGGAAAAACCCGTTGCAAACGGGCCAAAAACCGCATCTACATTGTAGTATCCCGTGATATACGTGTTGCCGTCGTCATCTACTGCGATTGTGGTTCCTTTGTCAGAACCGGAACTTTCAGTGCCCGTTGCACCCCCTCCGGTGATCAGCCATTTTGTAGTGGGTTGAGCAAATAGTGGGCGAGTCAATAAAAGGGCTATGATTACTAGCGTTGACTTTATACACTAATAATACGTTAAAAACTGATGAAGAGTTGCTTGACGCTAACTAACATGTGGAAGTTGTTGCATTGCTGACACAAAGGCAAGAAAAATCCCGGTACTTTGATGTTACGTAAGTGACCGGGATTCTTTTTAAAACAGATGTCTTTTGACTATTTCTTTTTTCGGTTTTTCAGTTGTTCCTGTTGAGCTTTCTGCATGCGCTCCAGGCGTTCCTGGAACTTAGATTTCCCACCTTTTCCTCCGTTTCCATTAGCCGTGGCTGCCTGTCTATCCTGCATTTTTGCTTTGAGCTTGGCTTCGTCTACGAAGAATCGTTTGATGATCAGCATGATCAGGATCGATATCAACGTGGAAATGAAATAGTAATAGCTCAATCCGGAAGAGTAATTGTTGAAGAAGAAAATCATCATGATCGGGAAGAAGTACATAATGATCTTCATATTGGGCATTCCTTCCTGTTGTGGTGTGGACATATTGCCACTGTTGATAATGGTGTAAATCAACGTTGTACCTGCCATCAACAACGTGAAGAGCGAGATGTGATCTCCGTACAACGGAATGTTTGGAATGCTCGCGATCGAATCATAAGATGACAAATCCTCTGCCCACAGGAATGCTTTCTGGCGCAAGTCGAACGTAGCCGGGAAGAATCGGAAAACGGCCAGCAGAATTGGCATTTGTATCAACATCGGCACACATCCGGCCAATGGACTGGCACCTGATTCCCTGTATAAGGTCATGGTTTCCATCTGCTTTTTCATCGCATCCTCTTTGTTGGGGTAGCGCTTGTTGATGGCTTCGATTTCCGGTTTCAGAATGCGCATCTTTGCAGAAGACGTGTACATTTTCCACTGTACCGGCATCAAAGCAGATTTGATAATCAACGTAAGAATGAAAATAACGATTCCGATACCAAGGCCTGTGGATTTCAACAAGCTAAACAACGGCTGAATCGCATAGACGTTGATCCATCGGAAAATTCCCCAACCGTAGTTCAGGATTTGATCATAACCTTCTCCGTAAGAGGTAAGCACGCCGTAGTCGTTCGGTCCGAAAAATACAGAGATACTACAGGAAGCGTCTTCCAAATCGGAGAATCCGGGATTCAGGACTGTTTCGTAACTTTTCAGGAGTGTTTTGTCCCTTTTGTCTTTTTCTCCGTAGCTGGAAACTGCAAAGGCCGTTCCCGGTTTTTTGAAAGCGCTCTCAGGTTGAATGAACGTGGAGAAGTAGCTCTGCTTAAAGGCCACCCAATTCACTTTGTCTTCGGCTTTTTCTTCGTCGTCACCCATTTCACTCAGGTAGGAGAATCCTTCCTCTTTGTAATCAAAGCAAATGGTTGAAACGCGACGCTGCTCACTTAGCAATCGCTCGGTTTTGCGATAGGCCTGATCCCACTGAAGCATAACGTTTTTTGCGTTGGTTTTGCCTTGCAGACCTTTCACTTTTACATCAAAGTCGAGGTCGTAGCCTCCTTTCTTAAGTTTGTAGGCGTACTGAATCGATGATGATTCATCCGGCTTCCATTCAAATACAATTCGGTCGTCCGATTGTGATTTCACCGTGAAGAGCTCCTCCGATGTCGACACCGAACGATTTCCCATGGAAAAATTCAGCCCGATGGCTGCATCTCCTTGTTTAAATAGGAAAAGCGGGGTTATCTTACCGTCGTTCCTGGCGTAATCTTGGTACGTTTCGAACTCTTTGAGCTGTACTTGAGCAATTTGCCCGCCTTTTGTACTGAAACCAATGATTAGCTTGTCGGTTTCCAGCTGAATGAGTTCACCAGCAACCTCTTGTTGCTTTTCTTCTTTTGTTTCAGCGATGATCAACGTATCCTGCCCGGTAATGCTATCTGTGAAGAATCGATTTCCGAGAGAATCTTTTTGTTGATTCCCTTCTTCATCCAATTTCGGAATCAGTGCATTGTTTACCAATTGGGACTTCGTTGTATCCTTTTCAGCCTTTTTCTCTTCTTCCGTATTCTTACTGGCTTCTACACGGGCCTTCTCCGCTTCAATATCCGCATCGGACGGTTTATTAAAGACCATGAATACTGTCAGGATGGCTCCTATAAGTACGAGTCCGATGATGGTGTTTCTATCCATTTTTTTATTTGGGGTTAATTCAATCCTTTATTTTCCAATACGGCATGCACAAATGCCACAAACAGTGGGTGTGGGTTGTCCACCGTGCTGCGGTATTCCGGGTGGAACTGACTGGCAACAAACCATGGATGTCCTTCCAGTTCAATCACTTCAACCAGTCCGGATTCCGGGTTTTTACCTGTTGCTTTGAGTCCATTTTCCTCGAATATATCCAGGAACTCGTTGTTGAACTCGTAGCGATGACGGTGACGCTCTTTGATTTTATCTGTGTTGTATGCCAGCGAAACCTTGGAACCCGGAGTGAGTTGACAACTGTAGGATCCGAGCCGCATTGTTCCTCCCATTTCAGAGATTTCTTTTTGCTCTTCCATCATATTGATCACGGGAACTTTACAATCTTCTACGATTTCTGTCGTATGCGCTTCCGGCCAATTCAACACGTTTCGGGCAAATTCGATAACCGCACACTGCATTCCCAGGCAAATTCCAAGGAATGGAATGTTATTTTCACGAACGTAGCGAACTGTTTCAATTTTTCCTGAGATTCCGCGAGAACCAAAACCAGGGGCAACGAGCACGCCGTCCAGATGTCCTACCAATTCTTTCACATTCTTTTGTGTGATTTTCTCCGAGTGAATCCACTCAATGTTGACCTTGGTTTCATTGGCAACCCCCGCATGAATGAATGCTTCACTGATCGACTTATACGAATCTTTCAATTCAACGTACTTCCCAACCAATCCAATCCGCAATTCAGACTTGGGCTGCTTCAAACGACTCAGGAAATCACACCATGATTCCAGGTTCGGTACTGACTTCGTCGGGAGGCTCAATTTCTCGAGTACGACCTTGTCGAGTTCTTCTGCCTGCATGAGAATGGGGACATCGTATATGGTCTCAGCATCCTTCGCTTCAATAACCGCATTCATGCTTACGTTACAGAACTTTGCGATTTTTCTTCGAAGGTTCAGGTCCAGTTCATACTCCGTGCGGCAACACAGGATATCCGGCTGAACTCCTAATTCCAGCAATTGCTTCACAGAGTGCTGAGTAGGTTTCGTTTTCAGTTCTCCGGCTGCTGACAGATAGGGTACAAGTGTCAGGTGAAGGACGATGCAGTCGTTTTCAAACTCCCACATCATCTGTCTCACGGCTTCCACGTATGGCAGTGACTCAATGTCACCAACGGTTCCTCCGATTTCGGTAATTACAATGTCGTAAGTTCCTTTCTTTCCGAGAATCTGAATGCGTTCCTTGATCTCGTCCGTGATGTGTGGAATTACCTGAACGGTCTTCCCGAGGAAATCACCACGCCGTTCTTTGTCGATTACCGATTGATAAATTTTTCCCGTTGTTACATTGTTTGCCTGAGAGGTAGGAACATTGAGAAAACGTTCGTAATGTCCAAGATCGAGATCGGTTTCGGCTCCATCTTCCGTAACGAAGCACTCGCCGTGCTCATAAGGGTTTAGCGTACCAGGGTCCACGTTGATATACGGATCCAGCTTTTGGATGGTCACCGAATATCCGCGCGCCTGGAGTAACTTAGCCAACGATGCTGAAATGATTCCTTTCCCGAGAGAGGAGGTTACCCCTCCTGTTACGAAAACATACTTGGTAGAATTTGACATACCGATTCAATGTAACTTCGGGTTGCAAAGTTACAAGATTCCTCGTACCGGAGCTGTAATTTCAACGTTTTTTATGAACGTGTTTCAAACAATTGTTTAGAAGGAGAGGTTCTCGTTGGCGCCAAACTGAAAATAGAGGCGTTCTTTTCGGGTTTTGTCGCGTTCGAAAGCAGGACATCCATTTTCGTCGAGCATGGGGTAGTGCGGAGCTTTTCGCTCAATGGGAAACGGGAGAATCAGCGCGTCGTGAATAAGACGATTTTGAATGGCATGACGCACGTGCTCAGAATCAACTCCGATTTTGATGGTCGCTACCTGACGACACGGGAAGGCGTGGGAGAACGATCCGAATAAAATTCCGTGACTCGTTTTTCCATACGGACTCTCTTCCAGGATTTTTACGCCGTTGGGACATTTGTCAAGGTGAATCTTTTCCCAATGTGCTCCGCGTGTTTCTCCGGTCCACATAGATACTCCGATGCCCGCTCTCATTTCAGCTGTATGGTAACTCACAAGAAAATGTCCAGTGCGGTAACGGTCTCGGCCATCTCCGGAAAAAATGTCGTTTTCGTGGTAAATGGAAACTTGTTGAAAGTGAAGTGCAAACCCACCGGATTGCTGAGTTGTCTCTGCGTTGTCAATATAGAAAATATAGTTGTAGCCCACCCCCAGGTTGTAATTTGTTTGGTGGTTCAGTCCATCGAAAACAAAGTCAGGAATGGTATTCTTTTTTCCGGCAAGGAGGATTCCGCCGAAGTAATTTCTGCTTTCCCAAAAACCACGGCGCTCGCCAAAATTCTTTGGATACCATTTGATTCCTGTTCCGGCGTTCACCTGGTAAAAGTGGTCTGTGTAATACCCCTTAAGCTGTAATCCAAAGGCATCTGTATGTGTACCTACGCTGAATACGACGGAGATCAATCCTCCAAAATGATCACGGAAATAGCTCTGCCCTCTGGCAGTGAAGGAAAATAAAAGCAGAAGGATCAAGAGCCTGTACATAGTGCAAATATGACAAAAAACGTTCCAAATGATTTTTTTCCACAAATCACAAATGATCATCTGGTTCTCTTAAAATGAGGATTATAGAGAGAAAGATGTAGTTTTGGGTCATGAGTAGGCGTTTGCTTTATTGGCTTGTACAGTTGTTCGGTTGGATCGGATATTGCTTGCTGATATTCAGTTCTGTATATGTCCAGGACAGCAAGGGCATTGATGCTGAATTCATCGCCAGTCTATCGGCTATGGGACTTTCCGGAATTCTACTGACTCATCTGCAGAGGCTTTTAATGATACGTTGGGGTTGGCTCGATATGAAGTTGGCACCACTGGTACCGCGGTTACTGTTGTCCTCGCTGTTCACTTCGAGTATCATAACATTCGTGTGGGTCGGTGCGAGCTTTGTCATTCAGTCGAAGGATGACTGGTTAAAGCAGGAGATTACTACATCGGGCATGGTTCTCAGTATTGTTTCAATGGGGGTTGTCATCCTTTTTTGGAATGCGATCTATTTTACCGTCCATTTGTTCCGAAAGTCACGCAAACAAGAAATTTCAAACCTTTCTCTTGCTGCAAGCAACCGGGAGAGTGAGCTGAAAAACCTTCGGTCTCAATTGAATCCGCACTTTTTGTTCAATTCGTTGAATGGAATCCGTGCGCTCGTGGACATTGATCCGAATAAAGCTAAGGTTTCGATTACTGCGTTGAGCAATTTGCTCCGGCAATCGCTTGTGATGGGTCGGCAGAACAAAGTAACGGTAGAAAGCGAACTGGAAATTGTACGCAATTATCTCGATCTCGAAAAGATTCGGTTCGAAGATCGCCTCACGGTAGATTGGGAGATTGACGACGAGCTGTTGAACATCCAAATTCCACCGTTTGTGGTTCAAATGATGGTCGAAAACGCCGTAAAGCACGGAATTTCCCATCTGAAGGAAGGAGGTGAGGTCTCCATCTCAGTTCGAAAAGAGAAAAATGAAGTTGTTTTAGAAGTTCGGAATTCCGGATCGCTAAGGAAAGTAACGGATACAGCAGTAGGCATTGCCA
>JAURNA010000035.1 GCA_030830385.1 Crocinitomicaceae bacterium
AGGCCATGAAATAGGTTTGGTCCAATTCTTCGGAAGACAATGCACTTCTCCAGGATTCCGGAAGTTGTTCTCCTTGGGCTAATTTGAACTGAGCCACTACGGTGGTGTCCGTTACATCGCGATATGTTCCCGGTTGATTGAGTTCATGCGTTGACAATCCTGTTCCCGCTTTCGGTGAGTATGGTTGAATCGTGTATCCTTTGTAGAGGAGTCCTTTTTTGTACAATTGCCCCAACAACCACCAAACGGACTCCATGTATTTGGGTGCGTAAGTCACGTATGGATCGTCCATATCTACCCAATACCCCATGCGACGTGTGAGGTCATTCCAGATATCTGTGTAGCGCATCACGGCCTCCTTGCACGCCTTGTTGTATTCTTCGACGGAAATGGTTTTACCAATGTCCTCCTTGGTGATGCCCAGCTCTTTTTCTACACCCAGTTCTACCGGGAGGCCATGGGTATCCCAGCCCGCTTTTCGTTTTACCTGTTTTCCCTTGAGGGTCTGATATCGACAGAAAATGTCCTTGATGGACCTTGCCAGAGCATGGTGAATTCCGGGCAAACCATTGGCCGAAGGAGGCCCTTCGAAGAAAATAAATGGCTCTGCGCCTTCGCGCTCGGTGATTGATCGTTCGAAAACCTTCTCTTTTTCCCACTGATCCAACATCCGGCTGGCAACATCCGGTAAGTTAAGTCCTTCGTATGAGGGGTATTTCTGACTCATTTTCCGTCGTTTTTTAAGACCGCAAAGTTAGGAAAATGCTACGAAATACGGGCTACTCTGTCAAGGATGGAGTACGACCCTGCCGCTGATCCAGTTTCCTTCGTGCTCATACCTGAGAAGGTACAACCCAACCGGGTATGGAGAAAGGTCCATTTGATACACGCGATCCTTGGACATGTTTGTGATGGATTGCAGCAATTTGCCCGTCAAATCGGTAAGAAACAGCTCTTCGATATCTACATCTGCTTTGATGTTGATGATTCCATTCGTTGGGTTGGGGTAGTAGACCCATCGAACGATTGGTGGGGTGATACTTCCTCCGCCGCTATTCGCGTTTTGAATGCTGTCTCGTTGCGCTTGTGTAAGCGAATCCATTTCCGATGTATCCCGGCCGTTGATCACCACGATCGAATCCGGGTAGTCCAGGTCAAGATCCGGGATGGTCTGTTCGCAATCGGGCATGTAGGTATAGCTTTTCAAAACGCGTACCATCAGGTCATTGAAGGTTTCTACCTTGTAATCATCTGTACTCGGCTCAATGTGCGCATTTCCGATTCCGCTGTGATCGGTGAGGAAGGTATAGGTTCCATTCGTTCCGATTGCCATGGACCGCATGAGGTATTCTGTTGCTTTGTTGATTCCACTTGCTCCTACAGGAACGATTCGAATTCCTTTTCTTGCACCATCACGAATGAGTTGTTCAAGCTTCGCTCTATTCGGTTCTGTGTTGTGAGGAGGTGCATCCAGAATGAGGAATACAATCCGCGTGCGCGCCTCTTCACTCCAGTTCAATGAATGAATCGCTGTATCCAATCCCAGTTCTACCGCTTCTTCGTAATCTCCTCCCCCGCTGGCATTCTGACCATTGATAAACTGTACCGATTCAGACAGAACACGGTTAAAATCCATGGTTCTTACGACGTAAGAATCATTAATGTCACGGTAGAATACATTCGCGAAGCGAAAGTTCAATTTGGAACTGATCTGCTTGGATGTAAAAATGACGTCGTTCATTTCTGCTTTCAGGTACGACAACTCATCTCCCATGGAACCCGTTGCATCCACAACGAATGCGATATCCACCGTGTTCATCTCGTTGCAATCTACAGCCATCATGTGGTGATTGATCGACTCTGAGAACGGTTTCACGTTGCGCAGTTTCGCTTTTTGACCGCGGTAATCGATTTTCATGTCGTATTGGGAAGATTCAGGTGCTTTCCCATTCAAATTTGCCCAGAGTTCGGCTTTGCCTGTATTGTCCGTGCGCGCTGCATACACCTCTTTCAAATCTGTAGTGAGCGTTACTTTTGCATCTGCGAGAGGCAATCCAGACTGACTTTGCAACATCAATGTATATCGTCCAACGGGTTGGATTTTCCATCCTTCCGCATAGGAACGCAGCTCATCGCTTGTCAAATCCTGCCACATATCCCACTTGGAAAAATCGTTTACTTCTCCGGCGGTGAGTGCACCACTGCGGGCAGAACCGTCAGAATCGTACTCTCCATGCAGCGATAGTCCTGGTGGTTTCACCATTGTTGAACCTTCTCCCGAAACGCTCCGGGAGTACTTCGCTTCACTGCCTCCAACACCACGTGACTCCCTGAATACTGCCTTTCCTTTGTCCATTCGACCGCTTCCGCCACGATCTTTCGAACGATGAACGGAAACTTCTTCCATTTCCATGTCACCTCTGTAGTAAGTGCCATATGATTCCGTCAGGGATTCGGTGTAGATGGCTACTGGCTTGTAAGACGGATCGCGTTCCATACCAAAATCAGAGACCTCGTCGGAAACAACACGAATGTTCTTTTCAACAGGTGTGTTTCCCGCATAATTAACCACGCATCGATACGTTCCTGTGTCCAGTGCCACATTGAAATTCCCCATTGCATCCGTGAGTACAGATGCTATCAATTTTTCACCTTGGTATATATCCACGTTTCCATATCCAACGGACTCATTTGTTTCTGCCATACTTACATTTCCGCTCAAGGATTGAGCGAATGTAGCAGCAGATATGAAACCCGTCAGGAGTAGTGTAAATCGTCTCATAATTATTGTTTTGTCAATATTCTGTACATCCTCAAGATGCTTTGGTTCAATCATTCCATACTTTTTTGGGAGGCACGTATATGTGCAGTAGTGACTTACACGACATGAAACGGAAAGAGCGAATCAAGTGCGAAATTGAGCCATCATTCGATTCGACCGGGGAGATGATTGTCTGTTCCCAAATGAACGTTAAAATCGTATCCACCAGTAATAATAGCTGTTAAAATTTGTTCTTATGATAAAGCGCAGTATCTTTGCTCAGAAGTGATCTATGGATAAGTATTCTACAGGCCCCCTACTTTCTCAAATCAACGTGCCCGTTGATCTACGTGAGAAGTTTACAATCGAGAACTTACCTCAGGTTTCAGATGAGGTTCGCCAATACATCATTGATGTAATTTCGGAAATAGGCAATAGTCACTTCGGTGCAAGCCTGGGTGTGGTTGAAATGACCGTTGCATTGCACTATGTGTTCAACACTCCCGAAGACCAGCTCGTTTGGGATGTCGGACACCAGGCTTATGGTCACAAAATCCTGACAGGTAGAAAGCATCAACTTCCGACAAATCGAATCAAGGGCGGACTATCCGGATTTCCCAAACGCTCAGAAAGTGAATACGATACATTCGGTGTAGGGCATTCATCTACATCTATTTCTGCCGCATTGGGAATGGCTGTGGCAAATTACTACAAAGGTGAAAAAGACAGGCATCACATTGCTGTCATCGGCGATGGAGCAATGACCGCAGGACTCGCTTTTGAAGGATTGAATCATGCAGGTTTTGAAAAAGACGCCAATTTGCTGGTTGTACTCAATGACAACTGCATGAGTATCGATCCGAATGTCGGAGCATTGAAGGATTACTTAACGGACATCACGACCTCTCAAACGTACAATAAGGTAAAAGACGAGGTCTGGAATTTATTGGGTAAAATCTCTAAATTCGGACCGGACGCGCAGTCGATTGCCTCGAAAATATCCAATGCCCTCAAAGGTTCACTACTGAGACAAAGTAATCTGTTCGAATCATTGAACTTCCGTTACTTCGGACCGATTGATGGTCATGACGTAATTGGAATGGCGAAAGTTCTGGAGGATCTCAAACGCATTCCGGGGCCAAAAATCCTGCACTGTGTGACACGAAAAGGAGCTGGATACAAATTTTCGGAAGAAGGGAACCCGACTCAGTGGCATGCTCCGGGTGTATTCAACAAAGAGACGGGCGAAATCGTAAAGATTGTCCCCAAATCTCCCCAACCGCCGAAGTATCAGGACGTATTCGGTCATACGATCGTAGAATTAGCCGAGCAAAACGATAAAATCATGGGAATCACGCCGGCTATGCCCACCGGATGTTCACTTTCCTACATGATGAAAGCCATGCCAGAACGCACATTTGACGTCGGTATCGCTGAACAACACGCCGTAACTTTCTCGGCAGGATTGGCAACCCAGGGATTGATTCCTTTCTGCAATATCTATTCTTCGTTTATGCAACGTGCATTCGATCAGGTATTGCACGATGTGGCCCTGCAAAACCTCAACGTAGTTTTCTGTTTGGACCGGGGAGGCTTGGTTGGAGCCGACGGTGCAACTCACCATGGAGCTTACGATCTTTCGTACATGCGATGCATTCCGAATATGATTGTCAGCGCACCGATGAACGAGGCGGAACTGCGCAACATGATGTTCACCGCTCAACAAGACGATATGGGGCCATTCTCCATCCGTTATCCACGCGGAAAAGGCATCATGACAGAATGGAAAACTGCATTGCAAGCCATCAAAGTTGGAACGGGGCGTAAATTAACCTCCGGGGAAGACATTGCTATACTTACCGTGGGACATCCGGGAAATTTTGCCCAGGAAGCCATCACAGAATTGAAGGGTTCAGGTGCTTCGATCGCTCATTACGACATGCGGTTTGTGAAGCCGCTCGATGAAGTCTTGTTGCATGAAATATTTTCCAAATTTGACAAGGTGCTCACAGTTGAAGACGGATGCCTGATGGGAGGATTCGGCTCGGCTGTGATTGAATTTATGGCAGATCAGAAGTACAATTGTGAAATCGTTCGCCTGGGAATCCCGGATCGATACATCCAACACGGCACTCAGCCCGAACTCTGGGAAGAGTGCGGTTACGATAAAAACGCAATTGTAGCATCTGTTAAATCAATGTTGCAATTACAGGTAAACACAGCCGTTCGTAACGTTTCAAGTTCATAAAGCCGACCCGAAAGGGCCTCTTTCTGGGGCACATAAGCAACGTTCTTCCGAAAGAAATGTACTTACGAAAATCCGGAGCGAAGGCTCGTATTTCACCGCATGCCAAATAGGGATGTATATCCGTAGATTGAGAACATACCTGAAGCAGGATGGTGCACTTGAGAATGCACATTCCCGGAGCTATGCTTTGCTTGTTGGCTGCTCATCGGGTTTACGACAGACCGCAACTACGAAATAACGCCACTTTTTCGGCATGATTGGAACAAAAATCCGATCAAAAAACGTGAGAAATGTCCGTTGCTTTTCACTTCTTCCAAACGTAGCAAAAAATCCGAAGTGCTTCAACTCGATGAATTGAAATTCATTGAGCATTTGCGGCAACTCCGCTTTTGGTAGATACCTCCAGCGATGTCCCCAATGGGTAAACTTCTTCCGTGCGTATCGATGGAATACAGAAGCTTCTGTATTCTCGGCAAAAATGAGGTAACCACCCGGTTTCAATACACGGTACAATTCTGCAATTGCCGTTTCTTGCTTTTGCTTGTCGCCGAGGGCACCTATCACAGACTTGAACATGACCACATCGAAGCGATTTTCTTCAAAGGAAATTGCTGTAATATCCTGTTGCGAGTAGTGAATCAGATCCACCACTTCCCGCTTGACGTGCAGGGGGAAAGGAATTTCCTTGGGGAGATTGTAGTCTGAGCATTCCGCCCTGAATCCATTCAGCGCCAACCACAACGACAGACCTCCCTCCCGCTCTCCGAATGATGCAGCTTCGCCACTCTCAAATTTTTGTAGCACCGGAGCACCAATTTTGAGCAAATGTTTCCAGTTGGCCACATCCCATTGGATAATATCGCGAACAAGATCTTTCTCCACGGCTCCTAAAATACACCTTTCTCCCATCGAAAATGAATCGAAGACCTCAATTTTGTGTTCTTTGCTACTACACGGGTTTGTTAAAACGCAGGTATACCGGTAGATTTCAATGCTAATTGTACTTTTCACTCAATGCTCTTCGATTGGAAGATTCTACTTATTTTGTGCAATCAAAACTCAACCTATGTCAACATTGAAAAGCAATAAAACGAACTACGGAGCTGTCTCGATGCTCACAATGGTATTTTTCTTTTGGGGCTTCATCGCAGCAGGAAATAGCGTCTTTATTCCCTTCTGTAAACACTACTTCTCATTGGATCAATTCCAGAGTCAACTCGTGGATTTTGCGTTTTATTCAGCTTATTATCTCGGTGCTCTCGCACTCTTCGTTGTAGGCTCCATGAAAGGTCGCGACCTGATCGGATCCTGGGGATATAAGAAAAGCATCGTGTATGGATTAATATTCTCAGCGCTTGGTGCCGGTGCCATGATTGTTTCCGTATATATGAATGTGTTCACAGGCATGCTCTTGGGGTTATTTATCGTAGCTCTCGGATTTTCCCTTCAACAGTCTTCCGCTAACCCATTCATGATCTCACTGGGTGATGAAAAAACGGGGAGTAACCGGATCAATCTGGGAGGAGGGATCAACAGTTTAGGAACAACTGTCGGGCCGTTGATCATCGCATTGGCCTTGTTCGGCTCAACTCAGTTCAACGACAGTGACATTGCTAATCTCGAACTCTCCAGTGTTATCATTTTGTATGCATGCGTGGGTGCTTTATTCTTGCTTGTGGCCTTCATTTTTGGCCTATCCAGGCGAGTTCCATCGGGGAAAACGGGTGAAGCGAATGCCACTCAATCGTCAGACGAAATCATTGATGACCCGAACACGACTGCGGGACAATCCGAAATTTCTTTCGAACGAGCTCCAAAGGCAATGCGTTCATTGTTGATCGTTACGGGACTGTTGATCGCATCCTTTGCTCCCGTTTTCTACAGCTATCGGGAAAACATCGATTGGAGTGATGAATACAAAGAAAACATCCGCGTTATTGGCTGGGGAGTCGGCCTGGTCATTCTAATTGCCGGATTGCTTATCAGCGGTATGAGAGCAAACGCAAAACCTACCGGTTGGGGAGCCATGCAATACCCTCAGCTGACTCTGGGAATGCTCGCAATTTTCGTGTACGTTGGCGTTGAGGTTTCCATTGGAAGTAATATTTCAGAGTTACTTGCTCAAAAGGAATTTGGCTCCATCAGTACTTCCCAGGCAGCTTCTTATGTTGCTATGTTCTGGGGAAGTTTGATGATTGGTCGATGGACCGGAGCGATTAAGGTATTCCATCCGACTGTGCGAGCGCAGATGATTTTACGCTTCATTGTTCCGCTTGTGGCATTTGGCTTAATATTACTGCTGGCATGGGCTACCGGATACGATGTGAAACCCTTCTTCTGGTACGTGGTGTGCGTCATTATCCAAATCGGAGCATTCTATCTTACCAATGACAGACCTGCATTGACACTGGGAGTTTTCGGGTTCCTTGGTGTTGTTGCGATGGTAACCGGACTGATGACAGAAGGATCCATTGCGATCTATGCTTTTCTAAGCGGAGGTCTTGCCTGCTCGATTATGTGGCCATGTATTTTCTCTTTGTCCCTTGCGGGACTCGGTAAGTACCAAACGCAGGGAGCAGCCTTTTTAGTAATGATGATTCTGGGAGGGGCAGTGATTCCACCGTTGCAAGGTAAACTTGCTGATGTATTTGGCATCCACGAGTCCTTTATTGTGGGAGTCATCTGCTTCGCATACCTTGCAGCATTTGGTCTTATCGTTCGCGGCATTCTCCGAAAGCAAGAATTGAAATTTGAATGATGGCAAAGTGCTGTCGTATCTATTTTCAGAAGGGACGTTTTGCGCAAAACCTACCGCTTTGTTTACCGCAGAACAACACCGAAGGCAACCATGATTATTTTGCGAAAGAAGCCGTACTACAGACCCTTTATTTCAAGCCTCGCTTTCGTCTGATCAATTGAGACATTGGAGCGTTATTTTCACGACGTCTGATCCGCTTAACGGTTCGTGAAGACTTCTCCTGTTTGATGTCAGCGACTGTTTTTCCCATGGCGCATCCGTCACAAGACGTTTCTTTCGCAAGGAATCGAACGTAGAATCCTCTTCCAAGGAAAAAGATCGCCAGAATCACCGCCAATAGGGTTAAAATAACTTGCATCAAGACAACATTACATAGGTAAACCAAGCTGAAAGATAGGCCAAAACACCCATATATCCCAATTGAATGAGCGGCCACTTCCAACTTTTTGTTTCACGTTTAACCACCGCCAAGGTCGACATGCACTGCATGGCAAAAGCAAAGAACACCATGAGGCTCATGCCTGCCGCAAGGGAATAAACAGCTGTTCCGTCTGCTCTTTTCTCTGCCCTCATGCGATCCATTAATGGACCCGGAGATTCTTCCTCGTATTCGACAGCG
>JAURNA010000251.1 GCA_030830385.1 Crocinitomicaceae bacterium
ATCGGGCAAATACATCCAGTGTAGATTTCTTCTTTGCCTTTTCTTGTTCTTCGATGGGAACAAAAATGTACGGGGCTCCGGAAATTTCCTGAAAACCAGATACAACCTCTTTATCGGAACGTTCGATAACGTCAATTAACACAGCTTCCGCAAAGCGCTTTTTTTTCTTGGTGATGCGCGCGCGGGCCGTTTGTCCCGGAAAGGTATTGTCGACAAAAATGATGTAGTCTCCCTGCTCCGTGGGAATTCTGGCTACTCCTTTTCCTCCGAAGGCGTAATCCTCGATTTTTATATCGATTACCTGTCCCCGGTGAATTTGCATAATCAGATCAACCCTTTAATAGTGCCTTTGTCGGAGTTCTCGATGAACTTCAGAATCTGGGTGCGAATCGTCGATTCAGCAATGGAATCTTTCACTGCTTCGATTCCTTTGCTCACGTTTGTATTCTGGACGTAGATTAAACGATATATATCTTCAATTTCCTTGATTTTCTCATCGTCAAAGCCACGACGGCGCAATCCAATCGCATTGACTCCGGCGAAGCCAAGCGGCTCTCTCGCTGCCTTGATATACGGTGGAACGTCCTTGCGCACCAAAGAAGCTCCTCCAATGAATGCAAATTCTCCAATTCGGACAAATTGCTGAGCGGCTACTTTTCCTTCCAGGATGGCGTTATTTTCAATGATAACGTGACCGCTAAGTCCGACATAGCTTGCAAGAATGACATCGTCTCCGATCTGGCAATCGTGTGCCACGTGCACGTAGGTCATCAAAAGGCAATTGCTTCCAACCGTCGTTTTCCAGCGATCTTTTGTTCCGCGATGGATGGTTACACATTCGCGAATTCGGGTATTGTTGCCGATTTCAACAGTTGTGTGCTCTCCATCAAATTTTAAATCCTGTGGAGACACACCAATTACTGCTCCCGGAAAAATCTCACATCCTGCACCGATTGTGGTTCCCGGGTATATGGTAACATTTGGATGTATAATCGTGCCGTCTCCGATGGTAACGTTCTCATGTACCGTTGAGAAGTTGGCTACGCGAACATCATTTCCGAGTTCGGCCTTGCTTGAGACATCCGCAAACTTTCCGATCATTCTTCTTTGTCCTTAATGATTTGTGCGAGCATCTCGGCCTCAACAACAGGCTTTCCATTCACATATCCAACTCCCCCCATATTCACCAGTCCACGGCGAATTGGAGACATCAGACAGAGTTCAAATACCATTGTATCTCCGGGAAGTACCTTTTGTTTGAACTTCACGCTGTCAATCTTCATAAAGTAGGTAGAGTACAAATGTGGATTTTCGACTTTACTGAGCGCGAAAATTCCTCCTACCTGTGCCATTGCTTCAATCTGAAGAACTCCGGGAAAGACGGGATTTCCCGGGAAGTGCCCTGTGAAAATGGGTTCGTTCATTGTAATGTTCTTCACGCCAATGACCGACTCTTCCCTGATTTCCATGATCTTATCCACCATGAGGAAAGGAAATCGGTGCGGGAGCATGCGCTCAATGTCATTGATGTCGTAGAGCGGCTCCTTATCCAGATCGAACTTCTTTCCTTTCTTCGCCTGCGCTTTCATGTACTCTTTCAGCACTTTCGCGTATTGAACGTTTCCTGAATGTCCGGGACGAGCTGCGAGGATATGCGCCTTAATTGGTCTTCCAACGAGTGCTAAATCACCCAGAATATCTAGCAACTTGTGGCGTGCAGGCTCGTTTTCGAACTTCAATTTGGTGTTGTTGAGCACGCCCATTCCTTTGATGTCAACTTCGAGTCCTTCTTTGCCCAACAATTTGGCGAGGGAGTCCAACTCTTGTTTGTTGACGCTTTCGCGCTCTACAAGAACAATTGCATTATTGAGGTCTCCTCCTTTAATCAAGTTGTTTTTTGCGAGGTATTCCAATTCGCGCAGGAACACGAACGTTCTGCAAGAAGCGATGTTTTCCTTAAACTCGCGAAGGTTGTACATGCTGGCATGCTGTGTACCTAACACCGGCGATTTGTAATCAACCATTACCGTTACACGGTGATTCACATCGGGAACCGCCAGAAACTCAATGCCTTTCTCGACGTCTTCCCATGGTATATTTTCATCCAGTTCGAGGTAAACCCGATCCGCTTTTTGATCTTCGTATCCAACCGACTCAAGTCCTTCCACGAAATGCGCTGCGCTTCCATCCAAAATTGGAATTTCGGGACCGTCTATTTTGATCAGCGCGTTGTCAACCTGGCAGCCGTACAGTGCAGCGAGGATGTGTTCAGTGGTGTATACGCGAACTCCATTTTGCTCGAGTGTTGTTCCACGCTCCGTGCTTACAACAAGGTCACAATCGGCTTTTACAAAAGGTTCTCCTTCGAGGTCGATACGTTGAAATTTGTACCCGTGATTATCGGGAGCCGGTACGACTTCAAGATTCACCAACTCTCCTGTGTGTAGCCCAACTCCCTGGAATGAAACGGGAGCTTTCAGCGTTCGTTGCTTTTCGCTCATGAACGGTTAGTCTTTTGTTAATTCTTTGATTTTATCTTCCAATGCTTTCAGACGATCCAGAATTCTGGGAAGTCTTCTGATGCCGAGGTACGATTTCTTGTATTCATCGCTTTCGAACGCAGGTGATCCCATGAATTTCGAGTCTGGAGCGATGTCTGATCCCACACCCGATTGTGCAGCAATCATTACGCGATCTCCAATTTTCAGGTGTCCGGCCAATCCAACTTGTCCACCAAGCAACACATTCTTGCCCACTTTCGTAGATCCGGCGATTCCCGTTTGAGCGGCCATTGCGGAATTCATTCCGAATTCAACATTGTGCCCAACCTGACACAAGTTGTCGAGTTTGGCACCCTTTCGAATCACGGTGCTTCCCATGGTCGCCCGATCTACTGTTGTATTCGCTCCCACGTCTACATAATCTTCCAGGATCACATTTCCGATTTGCGGAATCTTCTGGAATTCTCCTTTTTCATTCGGTGCAAATCCAAATCCATCTGCTCCGATCACGGCTCCTGCATGGATGTTACAATGCTCTCCGATGATGCAATCGCGGTAAATCGTTACGCTCGGATAAATTGTTGTGTTGTCACCAATCACCACGTTTGAACCAATGGTCACATTCGGATAAATCGCAACGTTATTTCCAATTTTGGCGTTCTTTCCGATATACGAAGAAGCTCCCAGGTAAATTCCTTCTCCGACAGTTGCCGTTTCATCGATAAATGCGTTTGGCTCAATGCGCGGTTCTTCTTTGCTCAGCGTATCGTAGAATTCGAGGAGTTTTGCAAAGCAAGAGTAAGCGTCTTCCACACGAATCAACGTAAGACCTTCCGGAAGTGCGTTGGACGGCTCAAACGTTTTATTTACGATGCAAATACTCGATTCGGTCTTGTAGATGTGTTCTTCGTATTTCGGATTGGCTAGAAAGGATAACGCACCCGGTTTTCCTTCTTCAATTTTCGCTAAAGCGGTTATCTCAACACCGGGATCCCCCTGTATGGTTCCGTTTATGATACCAGCGATCTGCTCAGCCGAAAATTTCATGCGTCAAAAATATAAAAAAGTCCCCGTTGCTACTCTGTGAAACACAGGTTTTATCAACATCGTTGGTTTCATAGATCACTTACAATCCCGGTCTCCTTCGAAGTGAAGGTCATGGATGTTCAACTTGTTCTTGTACCAAATGACTTCTGCACCTACTTCGAGTGTATCCACCTGAAATACCAGGTAATGTTCTGGTTTCGGGCGAATGGAAAGATTTGTTTGGGAAAAGTCCACACGTGCCGAAGACTTCAATGCTTCCAAAATCTGACCTGATCTGTTCAGGTTGAGTCGTTCCAGCTTGCAGGACAACATTGAGGTTGAATCCGGAAATACAAGGGTCGAATCATTGGGGAAATGCAAAATCGTTCCCCATCCTTCATCGGATGTTTTGACTCCCCTTCCTTCACTGGATAAGAATACTTCGGAAACAAAGCTTTCGTATGGTAACGTGTAGGCAAATTTCATGCCTTGACTCTCAATCACGTACGCTTTGGATTCACCGTCCTTATCGCTCTCTGAAAAATAAACGTCTCCGTGGTTGAGTGCATCGATAACGTCTTCTTCCGTGATTCCTCTGCCCTCCATTTCCGCTGCTGTTTTATCTGACACAACGACCAGTCGGTCAAGAATAGAGTTTTTTACCCGATTTTCCGGAAGCCATGAGCAACCACGATTTCGGAAGAAAAAGAAAACAAAGATCAGGCCCAGTCCGAAACCAATGCCGTAAAACTTCAGTCTTCTTACAAATGATTCCATGCTCTTTTTTGCCACGAAGATAGTCTGAATCTCCGAATTCAGGGGGCTGATGAATCCTCAACGTCTTTTTCTGTCCGTTTCTGTTGCCACGAAATTGAAGCACACACTGACGATTTGTCTCTTTTTTGACTACGTCATGGGGGTACTGGTCAAAATGCGATGAAGCTGACATCCGTTTCAAAAAGTAAGACGTATGGTTTTGCCGAAAACAATGCAATTCGGGTAGGTGAATCTACGGATGGTCAGAACCCTGCCAATGAACGATGATTGTTAGACGCCCTCGATGGTCTCAACGGGGAAGAAATTACAAACCGACGACTCGCAGTTGTTGTATTTTAAAACGGAACGTGGTTTTTTGGTGAGGGGTTTTTGAATGTTTTTGAGGTGACCTGAGAGGGGATTGAAAAGCCAGTCGAATATCCATGAAATATGTACGGGAGGTGTCTGGACAAACATCGAAAGGTTCCAAGGGACGTCAGAATTCGTTGACACAATAAGAAGGGCCGAATCAAAAGTCGAAACGGCCCCTTTTCCTTTTATTTTGTTCAATTACGATTAAAGCAATTTATTGAGCTTGTCTACGAGTACTGCCTCTGGAACTGCCCCAACTGATTTATCCACAACTTCTCCTCCTTTGATGAAAAGCACGGTAGGAATGTTTCGAACACCGAATTTCATGGAAACATCACGGTTATGATCTACGTTCACTTTACCAATTACTGCTTTCCCATCGTATTCAGCCGACATCTTTTCAATGATCGGCCCAATCATACGACAGGGTCCACACCACTCGGCCCAAAAATCAACCACCACCGGCTTATCCGATGCCATTACTACTTCCTCAAAATTCTGATCTGTGATCTCTAATGCCATATCTAATGCTATTTGTTATTCAACCTGTTTGGTCAAAATTAATTCTAAAAACGGGACGTCAAGAACTTTGCCAGAAAAATCTTTCTGCCAACCTGTCATGTCTGCATCATGGATTTCTCACTTCCATTTTTTTCATTGTCTTCTGGTTATCTGTTCGGAGGCAATAGAAATAATGTCCATTGGAGATCGTAGTGGTATCGAAACGAATGATGTTTCCGCCGGGAAAACATTCTTTTCTGGACACTTCCTGTAAGAGATTCATGTTTTCATCAAGGATTTGAAAGGCTACTTCTTTTACGTTTTCAGAAGTGAAATAAAACGCTACTTCACCTGCCGCCGGATTGGATTCCAAACCGAATAAAACGCAGTAATCTTCCTTTGATGGATTTCTTCTTCCCATGAGTTTCAGCAACTGACGGTACCCGATGAACAGAATTAAACCGGATAGGGTTACAACAAGTGTATTCAGAACGACCGACGAGATTGACATCATGAGTACCATCCTTACAAGGCTATTAATCCTTCAATTTTTCCTGCTTCCACGTAGCGTTGAATAACTGAATCAGGGTTCAACATAAATTCCCGGGCACTTACGCTCACGTATTTACCATTTTTCGACGGTTGATAACTGAGATCCGTTCCGTCGTCAAACAGCGCTGTAGTTCGGGCAACCAGATCGGATTGATTGGGCACAATGAACTTGAAGAGGTATACCGAAGGCCAATCCTGATCTTCCAACCGGGCTTTCAAACGATCATATGTTTCGCTCATTCCATTCTTTTTGGAGCCACAAAGATAGTCGTTTGCTCTCCTGTAACAACACTTCGTTTTCTGCGCCTTTAATCAAGTCTGTGATTGACCGTATTCCCATCTTTTCTGCCTCCCGAATTTCTTCGTATAAGCGCATGGGATCAAGTGTATTTGAAAGTAAGACACCCGATGCATCCAGCGACGCATCGTTCAGCCAGGCTTTGGCGAAATTTGCCGTACACTTCAACAGCTTCTCAGACCAACCCACTACTTCTGCAATGGAATTTGCCCGCTGAATTCCCACCTTGATGGATCCAAGTTGATTTTGATACATTGAAAACAAGGCCGAAAACGAATGGTCTTCAAATTGCCCCCATTCATCCGACACCTCTGCAGCTACGCGCTGGTACCCGAGAATTGTCATTGCTTCTTCCTGTTTGCGAAGTCGTTTGACGCGCGAATCAATTAATGAAGGAAGCGTTTTTCCGGAAAGGAGAAAATGCTTGAATTCAAACAACAATTCATCATAATGATCCTCTATTTCATCAAGATCATCAACCGAAAGCAGATATTGTGCCTCATCTTCAGTCATGCGGGACCACATCCTTATTTTTGTTCTTACGCATTCGAATGTTGAGCATTTCAACAACTAACGAATACACGAGCGCAAAGTAGATGTAGCCCTTCGGGATGTGCTCACCAAATGCTTCTGCCACAAGGATGACTCCAATAGCAACCAGGAAGCTCAATGCAAGCAATTTAATCGTTGGGCGTCTGGTGATAAAATCAGAAATCTGACGAGCAAAGATTAGCATCACTACCATCGATACAATGACCGCAACATAGATGATGATCATCGGATCGTGGCCTGTTTCGCGGTGCAGCTCATTCGTCATACCAATGGCGGAAATAATGGAATCGAAGCTAAATACCAGATCAATAAGAACGATCTGCGTAATGACTCCGGAAAGCGTCAACTTGGATTTTCCTTCTTCTTCATGTATTCCCGTAACACTATCATGCATTTCAGTCGTACTCTTCCAAATCAAGAATAAACCTCCGGCCAGCAATACCAGACTTTGCGCAGATAAATCTCTTCCAAACACCGTCAGGAGAGGTTCTGTCAATTGCATCAACCATGCAACGACGGTGAGCAGCAGCAAACGAGCTACCAGTGCCAGGGTAAGTCCCAAATTTCTCGCACTTCGTCGCTGTTTTTCGGGTAAGCGATCCGTTGTGATCGAAATAAAAATGATGTTATCGATTCCAAGAACGATTTCCAGTAAAGAAAGAATCACCAGATACGTAATCCCTTCCCAGGTGAGTAAAATTGAAAAATCCATGTGTGACTTTTGATCAAAGTTAATGATTGATTCCGGTAATCATCCTCCATTTTCACGATTTGGATTCGGCGCAGTTTTGGAAGAAGGAATCCAGAACGGAAGCATTTTGCTCCCACGGTGTTTTTACTTCAAGTAGTGCGGGGCCTTTTGTGCTTGAGTCCAACAACCGGATCAGTTCCGATTCAAGGTTTGACGACTGATCGACCTGCGAATACGCCACTGAAAATGCCCGGCAAAGGTGTTCAGCCGAGGTATCGTGATGTGCTTCAAAATAATTTTGCAATTGTTCTGATTTTCTCGATCCTTCAATGATTCGGAAAATTCCACCGCCGCTGTTGTTGATTAACACGATGCGCAGGTTTTCTTCCAGGTATCGTGACCAGAGAGCATTGCTATCGTAGAAGAAAGAAATATCTCCGGTTACCATGACATTGAGGTGATTTTTACTCAACATGGCGATCCCTGCTGCCGTGCTCAATGAACCGTCAATACCACTCGTGCCTCGATTGGAGAAGTACCGGACGGATGCTGTCGGATCGAAGAGCTGAGCGTATCGAACCACCGAACTGTTTGCGAGATGCAGGAAACTATTTTCGGGCAAAACTCCCAGTAAATCGCGGAAAACCATGAGGTCCGAAAACGGGATTTCATTCAAGAATTCTGCCAATCGGTCTTTTATTCGATAATCAAGTTGTTTCCAGCGTCCTCCGAAATTTTCAGTAGCAGGAGCGCTTTCATCCGGCATAATTCCCTCGAGAAATTCGACCGGATTCATTTCAAACGAATGTGACAAATGTCGATAGGTGTCCATTTCCGGAAAATCCTTCCCGACTCGCCAATGATGCTTTACAGGAGCGTTTCTCAGAAAGGCTTTGATTCGCTTCGAGATGACTGCTCCTCCGAGAGTAATCAGCAATTCCGGCTCGAACGATTCACGATTCTTGTCAGAAATACCCGCCAATGTTCGATCGATACAATGCACCCAATAGTGTCCAACCAGGTTGGATGTATTTTCAACCAGTACAGATACCGAGGGATCGCCAGACAACTGTTCCAGGAGCTGTTTCATTCTACCCGTCGGGTTGTTTTGCCCAACCAGAATCATCTTCTTGGCAGCGGAAGCCCAGATCTCCTTCCAGTTGTCCCAATTTTCCCGGAGGTCCGGGAACGATTCCTCCGAAATTGTATACTCCAAATTGCCTGATGTTCGTTGTGCGGTTCCGTACAGCGGCTCCATGAGTGGAACATTGAAGTGAATCGGACCTTTCCATCCAAATTTTGCTGCTTTAAAGCCTTCCTGCACCGATTCCAGAGCTTGCTCCAACGGATCATTTTCGTCGATCACTCCACTGAATCGAATGTGCGCACCGTATACGTTTTCTTGCACAATGGTTTGTCCGTCTCCGTGATTTACCCATTCCGCGGAACGATCAGCAGAGATTACCACAAGGGGAATGCTTCGGTAATACGCTTCACTAACTGCCGGATAATAATTCAATAGGGCCGAACCTGAAGTGCAAACAACCCCAACCGGCTCTCCCGAAATTTCGGCCATTCCCAGGGCATAAAATGCCGCCGATCGCTCGTCGTGAATGACGAACGTTTCAATGTTCGGATGCGCATCGAGTGCTATTACAATGGGGGCGTTCCGGGAACCCGGAGAACAAACAACCCGGCGCATTCCCTCCCGGAAACATGCTTCAACAAAGGCTTCAATAACCCGTTTATCGGTTGTCTTGACAGACTCTCTCATCAACGCACAAATCTAACCAATCAGCTGAGAACTTCAAGAAGCGTTTTGGCTTTATTTTCGGTCTCTTCCCATTCTTTTTCCGGGTCCGAGTCCTTCGTAAATCCCCCACCAACGTACAGATAATAGTTCCCGTCAATGAATTGTGCACATCTCAAGTTGACATATATCTTAAATTGATCACCTCGCATTCCGATAAATCCTGCATAGAGTTCGCGTTGGTGTTGTTCTGTTTCATGAAT